>JAOBWO010000344.1 GCA_025463415.1 Acidimicrobiales bacterium
GGTCACCGCGTTCATGGCCTCGGTCGCCAAGGTCGGTGCGTTCGCCGCTCTGCTGCGCGTGCTGGTCGTGGCCCTCCCGGTGTGGAAGGACGATTGGCAGCCGGTCATCTGGGTCATCGCGATCGTCACCCTGGCCGTCGGCTCGATCTCCGCGGTCGTGCAGACCAACGTCAAGCGGATGCTCGCGTACTCCTCGATCAACCACGCCGGCTTCATCCTGCTCGGCGTCGAAGCAGCCGGCCACTCCGGCGGCTCCACCGGCAAGGGCATGTCCAGCGCGATGCTGTACCTGCTGCTCTATTCGGTGCTGGTCTGCGGCACGTTCGGGGTCGTCACGCTCGTCAGCCGCACCGGCGACGACGCCACCGAGCTGTCCTCGTTCCGTGGCCTCGCCAAGCAGAAGCCGATGCTGGCGCTGGCGCTCACCGTCTTCCTGCTCGCCCAGGCGGGCGTGCCGCTGACGTCCGGCTTCACCGCCAAGTTCGGTGTCATCCAGGCTGCGGTCGACCAGCACAGCTACGCGCTGGCCATCGTCGCGATGGTCACGTCCGTGATCGCCGCGTTCTTGTACCTGCGGATCATGATCAGCGTCTGGATGGCCGATCCGGAAGCCGGCGACGATGCCCGCGAGACGATCCGCATCCCGTTCTCGACGGGTGTGGCGATCACGCTGTGCGCCGGCTTCACGCTCCTCGTCGGGATCTATCCCGGCTGGTTGATCGACGCCAGCGACAAGGTCATCCAGGTCGCCCGACCGATCACCGGCTGAGCGACGGCGATCGCGTCAGCGCCGGGCCGATGCCTGGCGGATCAGCTCGTCGAACAGGTGCTGCTGGATGTCGTCGTCGGCAGCGTTGTCCTCGGGGTGCCACTGGGTGGCCACGATCCACGTCGCCGACTCCAGCTCGATCGCCTCGGGCATCGCGTCTGCGGCCTGGGCGACGAGACGGAGTCCGTCGCCGAGCTGATCGATGGCCTGGTGGTGCACGTGATGGCAGTGCTCGGGCCGATCCGTGCCGAGGGCCTTCGCGAGGCGACTGCCGGCGACCACGTCGACGGGCAGGTACTGCATCCAGTGGGCCTCGGTGCCGATGTCCTGACGCAGGGTGCCGCCCCGCGCGACGTTCAACACCTGCAGGCCCCGGCACAGTGCGAGCACGGGGAGGTCGAGATCGATCGCGGCACGCATGACCGCGAGCTCCACCTCGTCGTGCTCGGGGACGATCCCGTACACCTGCTCGGCGGTGAGCTCCTGCCCGTAGCGGCGAGGATCGATGTCGCCACCGCCGTGGAAGACGAGACCGTCGAGGCGGCGGAGCAGTTGATCGATCCGGTCGTCGAGCAGCGCGGGGATCGGCGGCAGCATCACCGGGATGCCGCCGGCCCGCTCGATCGCCTGCGAGTAGCGCTGGCCCATCGCGAACGCCTCGCCGCGCACGTTCTTCGCCTCGGGGCTGACCCGCCCGACGATCGCGATGAGTGGAGCTGCCGCGTGGTCCTGCATGGACACATTCTGCCGTCTACGGTGCCCTGGTGCGCGCGTTGCTCATCGCCAACTCCGACGACTGCGACGCCGGGTTCACCGGCGAGCGGTTCCGCCACCATGGCTTCTCGTTCGCCGAGTGCCATCGCGAGCGGCCGCAGGAGTGGGCGTCGCTCGACGGTGTGGACCAGGTCGTGCTGCTCGGATCGGAGTGGTCGGTCTACTGGAACGACGTCGCCGACAACGTCGCCGCCGAGCTGGAGCTGATCCGGACGGCGCACGGGCGTGGCGTGCCGGTCTACGGGATCTGCTTCGGATCGCAGTCGATCGCCGCCGCGTTGGGCGGCACCGTGGAGCCGGCGCGTGAGTCGGAGATCGGGTGGTACCACGACATCGTCAGCGATCTGCCGGAGGTCATCCCGCCCGGTCCGTGGATGCAGTGGCACTCGGACGCGGTGACGGTTCCACCCGGCGCCACCGAGCTCGCCCGATCACCCCTGGCAACCCAGGCGTACCGGATTGGCCGCACGTTCGCGACGCAGTTCCACCCCGAGGTCAACGAGGCGATGATCACGCGGTGGTCGATCGATGGTGCCGAGACGTTGCTGGCTCGTGGTTCGTCGACCGAGCAGCTCCGTGCGGAGACATCGCGCAGCGTCCTCGAGAGCCAGCCGAACGCCGAGCACCTCGTCGACTGGTACCTGGATCAGGTTGCCGGCAGCTGACCGCACGACCACATGGTTCAGCTGATGCCCGGGTCCGCCCGTGCGTCCATGAGCCAGCGACCGAAATCGGCCGACGACGCGAGGCGCTCGCAGTTCGTCAACCGCTCGTCGGCGATGGCGACGAAGTCGGTGTCGAGGGTGCTGATGGCTTGCTGGACGACGGCCCACATGCCCTCGCGGAACTCGCTCATCACCTTCATCAGCTGCAGGCGAGCCCAGCGTGAGGCGGTCACGCTGCCGAAGTACGCCGTCAGCAGCCGATCGTCGGCGTCGGCCGAGAACCCGCCGTTGACGCTCAGGTTGGCGAGATCGAAGAACACGTCGTTCATCCCCGAGTACTCGTAGTCCAGCAGCCACACCCGCTCGTCGTCGAAGAGCACGTTGCTGGGGAGCAGATCGTTGTGGCAGGGCACCAGCTGCGTCGGCGAGGCCGAGAACGCGGCCTCGATGTGGCGGCTCTGCTGATGCAGCCGCTCGTACGCGGGCGGAGGCATCGCACCATGACTGCTCGCGTCGCGGGCATGCCATTCGACGACCCGGTGGATCGGGAACTGGCCCTCGAGGGGACCGCTCCGGTGCAGCTGCAGGAGGAGCGCGATGATGTCGTCCACCCGCGCCGCGTAGGCAGCGTCCTCGAGGTGGTGACCGGGGAGCAGCTGGGTGATCTGGGTCCCGATGCCGGGCAGCTCGCCGAGCACCGGGGGGCCGATCCCGAGTTCGGCGGCCCGACGCGACGCCTCGCTCTCGTGGCGCCGATTGATGCCGAGGAGCTGGGTGCGCTCGCCGGGGACCCGGACGACGTACTCGTCGCCGTCGAACGTGACGACGTAGTTGCGGTTGGTGATCCCGCCGGTGAGCGGTCTGATCTGCACGGTGTCCCGCGACCACGCCGGCACCCGCCGAACGATGGCCTCGATGTCCACGTCCATCGAAAAGGCTTAACACACCCGACTACCTTGGAACGGTGAAGCTGATCCTGGTCCGACACGGTGCAACGGAGTGGAGCGCGAACGGGCGACACACCGGATCCACCGATCTCCCGCTCACCGACGACGGTCGCGCCCAAGCCGCGAACAGCAAGTCGAAGGTGGCCGCGATGTTCGGCAGCACCTTCGCCACCAGCTGGTCGAGTCCGCTGGCTCGGGCCCGCAGCACGGCGGGCATCGTCCTCGGCGGCAGGCCGTACACCGTCGACGAGCGCCTGCGTGAGTTCGACTACGGCGACTACGAGGGGCTCACCACCGCGCAGATCCGCGAGCGTGTGCCCGGATGGACCGTGTGGGACGGCTGCCCGAACGGCGAGACCGTGGCCGACGTGTCGGCGCGCGTGGACTCCTTCCTGCACGACGCGCACCTCAGCCCGGCCTCGGTCGGCATCGTCTTCGCGCACGGACACCTGCTGCGCATCCTCGGTGCCCGAGCGGTCGGTCAGCCCGGCGAGTTCGGTCGGCAGCTGGGTCTCGACACGGCGTCGGTCAGCGTCATCGACGACCTGCGCGACGGTCCCGCGATCACGCTGTGGAACGACATCAGCCACTGCTCATGAACTGGGGACGCTGATGGACGCCGCGGAGCCGGTGACGCCCGCCGGCCGCCGGCTCGACCCCGCTGCGTTCACCTGGCGGTTCTCGCGTTCGTCCGGCGCAGGCGGCCAGCACGTCAACACCACGGACAGCCGGGTCGAGCTGATCTGCGACGTCCGTCGTGCCGGGCTGCCCGACGACGTGACGGAGCGGATCGTTGCCAAGCTCGGCGAGCAACTACGGGTGGTCGCGTCCAACGAACGGTCGCAGCGCCGCAACCGCGCCGACGCGCTCGCGCGGCTCGGCGTGATGATCGACGCTGCCGCCCACGTGCCGCGCACGCGACGGCCCACCCGGCCCACTCGCGGCGCCGTCGAGCGACGGATCACCGCCAAGAAGCACGTCGCCACCCGCAAGGCCGACCGACGGTGGCGCGCCGACGAGTGAGCCTCGGGCCGGGCGGCGCACCCGGCGACGGGCGATCCGGACGAACAGCGCGAGCGTGACGAGTGCGACGCCGAGTGCGACGCCGCCGACGTAGAGGCGATTGCCACTGTCGGTCCCGGCGAGCGCGCCGTGCACCGTCGCACAGCCGAACAGCACGTACGAGAACAGGTGGACGCCGTGCCAGAGGCGGCGAGGGAGGTGCTTCATCGTCCAGGAGGTCAGCTGGATCACGGACATGAGGTAGAGCGCGATCACGCCCCAGGTGACGGCGCTGCGTCTCCAGGCGCTGGACTGGGGCAGGAGGATCTCCCGCCACCCGAAGTGCACGTAGCTGTCCGCGACGAGCCCACCGAGGTGCAGCCCCGTCGTGATCACCGCGAGCGCACCCACCCAGCGGTGCAGGTCGAGCACCCACGCCGGACGGGCGAGGCGGAAGCCCTTGGTCGACATCGCGATGCCGAGGAGGCACGTCGTGGCGAGCATCACCCACGCGACGATGCCGCTACCCCTCGAGAGGAACCACCAGATCTGGGTCGTCACGGTGAGAACGCCCGCAGGGATCGCGTGCGCAGGACGCCACCGTCGCGAGTGACGAACAGACCGGCCAGGCCGACTCCCTCGATCAACTCCACCGCCTGTGGACCGTCGTGCATCATCGCCGCCGTGGCGAACACCTCCGCGGTGGCGACATCGGAGGCGACCACCGTCGCGGTCAGCAGCGACGTGGTCGAGGGCATCGCAGTCGCGGGATCGATGAGGTGGTGCACGGTCTCGCCCGAGGGTGACCGCCACCGGCGCACCGTCGTTCCCGACGTCGCCAAGCCACCGAGGACGAGCGCCACGCTGGCGATCAGTCGTGGCGGGTCGGTGGGATCCTGGACACCCACCACCCAGCGCTCGCCGACCGCCGGCGTGCCGCGCACGACGAGGTCGCCGCCGATGTCCACCATCGCGCCGGTTGCGCCGGCGGCGATGAGGTCGGCCGAGACCAGGTCGGCGGCGCATCCCTTGCCGATGCCTCCGAGGTCGATGGCGGCGCCTGCCGGAACGGTGAGCGTGCTGCGCGTGCGGTCGACGACGATCGAACCACTGACGCCGATCAGCTGAGCGGTGATCGGCGGCGCCAGTGTTCCTGCCTTGGCGCCGGCAGCCTGGCTGTGGGTGTAGCCGTGGTGCAGCAACGCCGGCAGCACGGTCACGTCGAACAACCCGCGCGTCTGCTTCCATGCCTCGATCGAGCGAAGGATCACCCCGATCGTGTCGGCGTGCACGGTCACCGGCGAGCCGGCGGCCCGGTTGGCGCGAGTGATGTCGCTGTCGGGCAGGAACCGGCTCCACCGGTTCTCCAGCTCGCGCAGCCGATGCTGTGCTGCATCGAGCAGCTGCGCGGGGTCGGCACCACCCCAGTCGGCGGAGGCCGATGTGATCGTGATGTTGGCCATGTTGCCCATCGCTCTGAAGCAGCGGTGGGCGTGCAGCGGGATGGTCGTGACCGGGAAGAGATGGGACATGTCAGCCACTGGGTGAGGTGACCGGGGGCGGCGGAGGGGGCGGCGGGAAGGTCGCCGGCGGAGCCGTCTCGGGCGGGGCCGTGGGCGCGGGCGCGGTCTGTGGCGGCGCGGTCTGTGGCGCAGCGGTCTGTGGCGGTGCCGTCGTGGCCGGCGCGGTCTCCGGAGCTGCCGTTGCGGGCGGCGCGGTCGGTGCGCTCGTGGTGTTCGGGGCAGCAGTCGCAGCTGCAGCAGTGGACGGGGTGGGCACGGGAGTGCCGGCAGCCGGCGGCGTGGTGGTCCGTGGCGGGATCGTCGTCGACGGTGCGGCGGTGATCGTCGGAACGGTCGCACTCGCGTCCGGCGAAACGGTGTCCGGGATCGCCGTGAGGGGAGTGGTGGCGGGCGCGACCGGCGCGCTGTCGACCGGCTCTGCCTCCACGGTCGACGTCGTCGCCAGCAGCCCGTACTGGTGCGGCGTCGCGGCCCGAACGGGTTCTGTCGATGGCGGCACCACCGACGCGACCACGGTGGGCAGTGGGATCGCCGTCGGGGATGACGGAGCGACAGCGACCGGCAGCGGTTCGGCCTGCGGTGCGGAAGCCTTCGGTGCCGGCCGATTGGCCATCGCGATCGCGCCCGTGAAGCCGATCACCGCGGTGGCCGCAAGACCGGTGGCCGCCAGGCGGCTGCCCGTCGCCGGGTGGCGTCGGCGCCCTCCACCGTTCAGCTCGCGGCGACGCTGCAGGGCGGCCAGGCGATCAGCATGTGTGGCTGCCTGAACGGCGCTGTGGTCCAGTCCGGGGTTCGAGGGCGAGGTCCTCGCACGATGCTCGACGTCTCGCTGCACCTTCGGTCATCGGCACGAAGTGAGCCGAACTTGATGCTCGCCTGAACATCGAGGATCGGCTCCGCGACGGGGGCGCGGTCTCCTCCAGGGTTTGTGAGCAGATTCGATCGCCGTAGTAGCTTCTACGGCGATGTCCGACTTTCTCCGGGATTACCTCACTGTCTTCTGGTTCGGGGGCACCGCTCTCCTGCTCGGCGGACTCCTGCTGGGGATCGCTGCGGTCGTCCGCCCCAACCGGCCCAGCTACGAGAAGCTGATGGCCTACGAGAGCGGCGTCGACCCCGTCGGTCATGGCTGGTCGCAGAGCCAGATCCGGTACTACGTCTTCGCGTTGCTGTTCGTGGTGTTCGATGTCGAAGCCGTGTTCATCTTTCCTTGGGCGACGCAACTCGAGGTGTACGGCACCTTCGGCCTCGCGGAGATGGGCATCTTCGTGTTCGTCCTGCTGCTCGGACTGGTGTATGCATGGAAGAAGGGCGTCCTCCGATGGGTGTAGACGAGATGGGCATCGACGTGCGGGGCACACATCATGGGTCTCGTTGACCGCGGGCGGCTGCCGAAGCCGCTCACCCAGCTGTTCAACATGGGTCGCTCGTACAGCCTCTGGGTGTACCAGTGGGGCCTCGCCTGCTGTGCGATCGAGATGGGCGCTGCGTTCGCGTCGCCGCGCTACGACGTCATGCGCCTCGGCGTCATCCCGCTGCCCGCCAGCCCTCGTCAGGCCGACCTCGTCGTGATCTCCGGCACCGTCACCGACAAGATGGCCCCGGCGATCAAGCGTCTCTACGAGCAGATGCCCGAACCGAAGTACGTGATCAGCATGGGCTCCTGCGCGAACTGCGGCGGCCCCTACTGGGACAGCTACTCGGTCACCAAGGGTGTCGACCAGATCATCCCGGTCGACATCTACGTGCCCGGCTGCCCGCCCCGTCCGGAGGCACTGCTGGAGGGCGTGGTCCTGCTGCAGCAGCGGATCAAGCACGAGGACATGGGCGCGCGCTGGCGTGGCGAGGGCTACAAGCCGCTCGTCATCGCGGAGAAGCCGGCCAAGGGATCGAAGAAGTCGAACAAGAACGACAAGGGTGAGCCCGTTGCCGTCTGACGCCCCCGTCGCAGAACTCCCGGGTGACGCGCTCCGCGAACGCGCCGTGGACCAGCTCCGCAGCGAGCTCGGTGATGCGCTCGTCGACACCCTCGTCAAGCCGGGCGACGACGTGTGGGTGCGCGTCCGCACCGATGCGTGGCGCGCCGCGGGCCTCGCCCTGCGCGATGCGCTCGGGATGGACTTCTTCGGGTACCTGTCGGCGATCGACTGGATGCCGTCGCCGTTCGGTCGTGGCGAGGACGATCCCACACAGCCACCAGTCGAGCGCGAGACCGCCATCGTCCAGGGGTACACGGGCGGAGACACCCGCTTCCAGATGTTGGCCCGGGTCAGCAACACCAGCCGGCACTACGGCATCACGATCAAGACCGATGTCCCGGACGACGAGCTGACGGTGCAGAGCTGGATCCCGGCCTACGCCGGCGCGAACTGGCACGAGCGCGAGACCCACGAGATGTTCGGCATCAACTTCGCCGGTCACCCGGACCTGCGCAACATGTACCTGCCGACAGGGTTCGAGGGCTACCCGCTGCGCAAGGACTTCCCGCTCCTCGCCCGTCACGTCAAGACCTGGCCCGGCATCGTCGATGTCGAGCCGCTGCCGGGCGAACCAGCCGACGAGGCCACCGAAACGCCCGAAGGAGAGGCCGCCGAATGAGCGACGAAACCGTCCTCGGTGATCGCCAGAAGCTGGCCTACATCGCCTCGCAGGCCGCTGACGCGCGGCTGAACGTCGAGCTCGAGACCGAGGGCATGACCCTCAACTTCTGCCCGCAGCACCCCGCCACCCACGGCACCCTGCGCATCGTCTGCCGCCTCGACGGCGAGCAGGTCGTCTGGGCCGAGCCGTCCGCCGGATACATGCATCGCGGCTACGAGAAGCTCACCGAGGTGCGCACCTACCCGCAGGTGACCACGCTCGTCAACCGGATCGACTGGCTGGGCAGCTTCGCCAACGAGGTGCCGTTCATCCTGGCCTCGGAGAAGTTGATGGGCATCGAGGCGCCGCCCCGGGCCCAGCACATCCGCACGATCCTGTTCGAGCTCAGTCGCATCGCCAACGTCGGCCTGTTCCTCGGCGACCTCGGCGTCCAGATGGGCGCGGTCACGCCGGTGTTCATGGCGTTCCGCGACCGCGAGTACGTGCTCAACCTGATCGAGGGCGCGACGGGTGGTCGGTTCCACCCCAACTTCGACCGCATCGGCGGGCTCAAGGAGGATCTCCCCAAGGGCTGGATCGACGAGACCCGCGGCGTGATGCGCAAGCTGCGCAAGTTCTGCGACGAGATGGAGACCCTGCTCTTCGGCAACGAGATCTTCCAGGCTCGCACGCGCGGGATCGGCGTGATCCCGAAGGACATCGCGCTGCAGTACGGCCTGTCCGGCGCGAACCTGCGCGCCAGTGGTGTCGACTACGACCTCCGCCGCGATCACCGTCTGCCGATGGCGTGGGACAAGGTCGACTGGAAGGTCTGGACCCACCCCGACGGCGACAGCTTCGCGCGCTGCTGGGTGCGCCTGATGGAGACACGCGAGTCGACGCTCATCGTCGAGCGCCTGCTCGACACCATCCCTTCCGGGCCGATCATGGCCAAGGTGCCCCGCATCATCAAGGTGCCGGCCGGCGAGGCGTGGGTCTCCACCGAGAACCCGCTCGGCGAGATGGGCTACTACGTCATTAGCAAGGGAGATCTCGGCCCGTTCCGGGTCAAGATCCGCTCGGCCAGCTTCAACAACATCAGCATCGTGCCCTGGGTGCTGCGCGGCGTGCTGGTGCCCGACATCATCACGATCCTCGCGTCGCTGTACTTCATCCTCGGAGACATCGACAGATGATCTCGCTGACGATCCCCTACTGGGGGCAATCGATCCTGCGCGTGGTCGGCGGAGCTGTGGCCGTGCTGCTGCCGGCCGGAACGATCGTGTACCTGTTCCTGTTCAAGATGATGAGCTTCATGCAGAGCCGACTCGGCCCGATGGAAGCGGGCCCGTACGGCTCGATGCAGCTGTTCGCCGAGGTCGGCAAGTGGCTGCAGAAAGAGGACATCGTCCCCGAGAAAGCCGACCGCGTCATCTTCAAGATGGCGCCGTTGATCGTGCTCACGAGCACGTTCTTGCTCGTCGCCGTCGTGCCGTTCGGGCCCGATGCGTACTTCACCCAGTTCGACGCCGGTGTGTTCTACATGCTGGCGGTCAGCTCCGTCAGCGTGCTCGGCATCCTCATCGCCGGCTGGTCCAGCGCGAACAAGTACTCACTGCTCGGCGGGCTCCGAGCCGCCGGCCAGTTGATCGCCTACGAGCTGCCGATGGTGCTCGCGGTCGTCGGCGTCGTCATCCAGGCCGGCACGATGAACCTGCAGCAGATCGTCATCCGCCAGAACGGCGGTGAGATCTTCGGCTGGAACGGGATCGGCAACCCGTACATCCTCACCCAGTTCATCGGGTTCGCCGTGTTCATGATCGCCGTGCAGGCCGAGCTGACCCAGACCCCGTTCGACATGCCGATCGCCGAATCCGAGCTCGTCTCCGGGTACATGACCGAGTACTCGGGCTTCCGGTTCCTCATCTTCTTCATCGCCGAGTTCGCCACTGCCGGCGTGTTCTCGCTGATCGCCTCCGTGCTGTTCCTGGGCGGTTGGGGCGTGCCGTTCAGCTGGTTCGGTTGGCACAGCATCGATTCGATCGACAACTGGATGAACGTCGTCGGTCCTCTGCTCATGTTCACCAAGATGATGGGCCTCGTGTTCTTCATCATGTGGGTCAGGTTCAGCTACCCGCGCTTCCGCGAGGACCTGCTGCAGCGCTT
>JAOBWO010000365.1 GCA_025463415.1 Acidimicrobiales bacterium
TTGGCCGGCCGGAGCATCGCGCTGCACGATGGCCATCGCACTGGTGAAGATGCTGGCCGAGCCCGCGCCGAGGCACAGCACCGCGGCGCCCGCGACGACCGTCGTCGGGGCCAACGCATAGACGCCATAGGCGAGGACGAGGCCAGTCGCGGCGACGAACACGGTGTGGCCACGACCGTGGCGGGCGGCGAGGATGGTGAACAGCAGGCCGCCGATGATCGCGCCGACGCCCTGCACCGCGCTGAAGGTGCCGGCCATGCCCGTGCCGCCGCCGAACACCTCGCGGGCGTAGATCGGAATGAGCCCCATGAACGGGCCGACGCACAGGTTGAGGATCATGATCATGACGATGCCGTACTGGCAGCCGGCGACGCGCCGCACGGCGCGCCAGCCCTCGCGCATGCGCGCGAACATGCCCTCGCTCACGGCGTCGGCCGCCGATGGCATGAACGCACGCCGCAGCAGGGACACGGCAACGGCCATGCCCGCGAAGGAGATCGCGTTGAAGCCGACGGTCCAGGCGGGCCCGACGGTGGCCACCATCACCGTGCCGATCAGCGGGCCGAGGATGCGGCCGCCGTTCCATGAGTAGATGCCGAGCGCGACCATCGCCATCAGCTCCTCGGGAGGGACGAGGTCGGGCAGCATGGCCGAGTACGCCGGCTGGCCGAGCGCCCCGCCGGTGGCCGAGAAGACGATGATCGCGGAGAGGATCAACGGGTTGCGCACGCCCATCGCCAGCGCGACCGCCAGCACCGCGGTGGCGACGGCTTGGAGGCTCAACGCAGCGGCGAACACCCGTCGCCGGTCATACCGGTCAGCCAGCAGGCCACCGATCGGAGCACACAGCCCCTGCGGCGTGAACAGCGCCAGCGCCGTCAAGCCGGTGTAGAGCGCGCTGCCCGTCTCCTTCGCGACGAGGCTGCCGACCACCACGAGCTGCACCCAGGTGCCGACATCGGAGAACAGCCCCGATCCCCACACCAGAACCACCGAGCGGCGGCGCAGCGGGCGGAACGGATGGGAGCTCACAGCGGTACAACCGTACCGGTGATCGCCGCCGGACGGCGACTTGTTTGCTCCGGCTGGCGGCCTCGCCGGGACGGCGCGGTAGCTTCGGCCGCGTGGGGTCACCGGTGAACGTGCAGGGCGGACGCGAGTTGATCGCAGTCCGTGTCGTCGATTGCAGCACGAGCATCGCGGGCGCCTACTGCGCCAAGATGTTCGCCGACGCGGGTGCGGAGGTGATCCTCGTCGAGCCGGTGGAGGGTGCGCCGATGCGGCGCTGGTCGCACTCGGGGGCTCGGCCAGAGGGCGAGGACGGGGCACTGTTCCGGTACATGCGACACGGGCAGCGATCGGTCGTCGGCACCGGACAGGCGATCACGGCACTGCTCGACGACGCCGATGTGCTGATCACCGACGCGACCAGCGAGGTCGACCCGGAGACCGTTCGTACCAGCCATCCGTCGTTGGTCGTCGTCTCGATCACCGCCTTCGGTCTGCACGGACCGTACGCCGGGCGACCGGCCAGCGAGCTGACGGTGCAGGCCGAAGCGGGCGCCCTCGCGATCCGCGGTCGCGCCGACCGTCCACCGGTGCAGGCCGGTGGACAGACCACCGACTGGGTCAGCGGTGCTTACGCGGCCGCCGGTGCGCTGGCAGCGCTGCGCGGCGCGCAGCTGACCGGAGTCGGCGAGCTCGTCGACGTGTCGTGGGCGGAGGTCGCGAACAACACGTGCACCCTCTTCACCGACACCTCCGACGCCGTCGCCGGTCGACCCGATCTCACCGGCGCACCACCGATGCGCACGTACGAGACGCCTTCGGTGGAGCCGACGTCGGACGGCTGGGTGGGGTTCAACACCAACGCCCGACAGCAGTTCGACGACTTCCTCGTGCTCATCGAACGCGCCGATCTGCTCGGTGACCCGACCTGGCATGCGGTGCAGACCCGCACCGCGCATTGGGACGAGTGGAACGCCATCGTGCGCGCGTGGACCACCCAGCACACGACCGCCGAGATCGTCGAGCTGGCCGCACTGATGCGGATCCCCGTCAGCCCGGTGTCGGATGCACCGGCCCTCGTCGCCAACGAGCACTGCCAGGCGCGCGGCGTCTTCATCGACGATCCGACGGGTCAGTTCAAGATGCCACGCCGTCCGTGGACGATCGACGGTGAGGCGGCCCCGCCACCGACACCCGCACCGCCCGTCGGCGCCGACACGGGTGACATCGCGGCCCGCGCCGCGCGCGTCGCCGACGCGGGAACAGCGGGGGCAGCGACACCGGGGCGTCCGTTCGACGGCCTCCGCGTGCTCGACATCACCGCCTGGTGGGCGGGGCCGGCGGCCGGCCACGTCTTCGCGATGCTCGGGGCCGACGTGGTCCACGTCGAGTCGACCAAGCGTCCGGACGGCATCCGGATGGCCGGCGGCGCGTTCTTCACACGCGACCGCTGGTGGGAGCTGAGCTCGTTCTTCCTGGCCGCGAACACGAACAAGCGCGACCTGACCCTCGACCTGTCCCAGACGGCGGGCCGCGACCTGCTCCTCGAGCTGATCGCCACCGCCGACGTGGTCATCGAGAACTTCACGCCGCGCGTGCTGGACTCCTTCGGCCTGGGGTGGGACGCGATCCACGCGGCGAACCCGCGCACGATCATGGTGCGGATGCCGGCGTTCGGACTCGCCGGCCCGTGGCGTGACCGGCCCGGCTTCGCGCAGACCATGGAGCAGATGACCGGGTTGGCATGGATGACCGGGTTCGTCGACGACCAACCGCGCATCCAGCGCGGTCCCTGCGACCCGAACGGCGGGATGCACGCAGCGTTCGCAACGATGGTGGCCCTGGTCCGACGCGAGCGCACCGGTCTCGGCTCGATGATCGAGACGCCCATGTTCGAAGCTGCCATTGCTGTCGCTGCAGAACCCGTCGTCGAGTACACCGCCTACGGGCACGTCATCGGCCGCGACGGCAATCGCAGCGCGCGGGCCGTGCCACAGGGCGTGTACGAGTGTGCGACGAGCGAGGACTGGCTCGCGCTCTCCGTCCTCGACGACGTGCAGTGGGCGGCACTCGTCGGCGAGCTGGGCTCACCGACGTGGGCCCAGGACGCCGACCTGTCCACGGTCGCCGGGCGGCGCGCCCGCCACGACGAGCTCGATCAACACCTCGGCGAGTGGGCGAGCACCCAGGACCTTGGCGACGTCGTGGCTCGGCTCGTCGGCGCCGGGATCGCGGCTGCGCCCGCGGTCAATCCCCGCCGCGCCCACCTGAACCCGCAGTTCGCCGCACGCGGGTACTTCGAGGTCGTCGACCACCCCGTCGCCGGTCCCCTCGAGGTCCCCACCCTGCCGTTCCGGTTCGCGAGCGTCGATCGTTGGGTGCGGACCCACGCACCGACGATGGGCGAGCACAACGCCGAGCTGCTCGCCGAAGTGGGGCGCACGGCCGACGACCTCGCCACGCTGACCGCAGCCGGTGTCATCGGCACGGCGCCCGCGTTCTAGTACAGCTGCGCGGACAGCCGATCGGCGGCGGCACGCGCGCGGCGTCCGAGCTCGTGCAGTTCGCGGCCGTTGATGATCCCGTCGAAGCCGGCCAGGTTGAGGGCCAGCTGCACCGGTTGCTCACGAGCGATCACCGGCACGCTGAGCGAGCTCACGTCGTAGCTGCGCCGGCGATCGATGCGGCCGGCGAGGTACTGGTCGATCCCGCGGGTCGACGCGCGCAGGCGCTCGGCACGCCGGAGGTGCTGCCCGCGATCGACGAAGCGTCGCAGCTCGTCCTGCAGCTGCGGTGGCGGGCGCAGGGTGACGACGTAGCCCTGGGCGCGCGACGCGGCGAGGCGCTCGACGATGACCGCGCGTGCTTCTGCGGAGGGCGAGCCGCGCCGCATCCAGCCGTCGATGTGCTCGGGCCCGCCCCCCGCGATGAACGCCGAGCCGACCGGCGGATCGATGGGCAGGAGATCACCGATCCGCAGGGTCGGGCTCGGTCGCCGTGGATCCCACGCCGCATCGATCAAGCGGGCGTGGTCTCCGTCGAGCGCGAATGCGAACACGCCGTAGCCCTCGGCTCGGGCCAGCTCCTCGATCGCGGCTCGCGTCTCACCGTGGGTCGGGAACCTGCCGGCAGCGATCCGGCCGGGCTCGATCAACGCAGGACCGAGGTGGTAGCGACGATCGCTTGGCCGGCGAACCACGAACCCACCCGCGGTCAGTGATCCCAGCACGTGCACCAGCGTGGACGGTGTCTGCCCGACCACCGCTGCGATCTCCGACAGCGTTGCGCCCGCAGCGGCACGCGACGTCAGCACGTTGACGATCTCGATCACCCGATCGGTCTGCGGAGACGGCCTCGACACAGCGCCGAAGCTACTGCCGGTGTGTGCGAGGTGCACAACGTTGCCGTCGACGGCCGCGTGGGCGCATCCTTGGCTTCGGGGCGACATCGAGCGCCCGCGCACACGAGGGGGACCAGATGAGCATCACCATCGATCCGGAGATCGCCGAGCCGCAGACGGCCGGGGCGTCGCTTGCTCAGGATCTGTTCGAGCGCCACTCGGTGATCGACGTGGACACCCACCTCACCGAGCCACCGGACGTGTGGACCGCGCGCATGCCTACGTCGATGCACGATCAGGTGCCGCACATCGAGCGGATCGACGGCAAGGACGTCTGGATGGTCAGCGGTGAGCGCCTCGGTGCGCCGGGCTACTACTCGATGGCCGGTTGGGACGGCGTCATGCCGGCGTCCACCCCGGGCACGTACGACGAGATCCATCCATCGATGTACGACTCGGCGGCACGCCTGCGCTTCC
>JAOBWO010000397.1 GCA_025463415.1 Acidimicrobiales bacterium
CGACGCCACCGGTGCCAGCTACGACAAGGCCGGCTTCGTCGGCACCGAAGTCAGCACCTTCACCGTCGACAAGCCGGGCAAGTACACGCTGTCGGTGCAGAGCGACGATTCCGACTTCGCGATCGCCGTCGGCCGGAACCCGAAGGACGACTTCGACTCGGCGCAGAAGCTGGCGATCATCGTCGGGGCCGTGGGGCTGGTGCTCGGGCTGCTGCTGATCCTGCTCGGCCTCAAGCGCAAGCCTGCGGCAGCGACTCCCGGCGGCTTCCAGCCCGGTGGCGTCGCGCAACCGGGAGCGTTCCCTCCTGCGGGTGGATACCCGCCCGCCGGCGGCTACAACCCGGCCGGGTTTCCGCCCGTCGGGCCGACGTCACCTCCGGGCTACGCGCCCGGTGCGCCCGCCGCGCCGGGCTACGTCGCTCCGCCGACACCGCAGGCGCCCGACAACCCCTGGGGCGCCCCGCAGACTTGAGCCGCCCTTCGATCGCGTGCTGTTCGCCGCTGCAGTGCAGCGGCGATCACACCCGTCGGATCAGGGCGGCAGGATCAGAGCCGGCGCATCACGGTGACGACGCGGCCGAAGATCTCGACCTCGTCAGCCGGGAACACCATCGGCGTCAGCCGTGCGTTGGAGGGGACGAGCGTGACGACCGCGCCCTTGCGCTGATAGGTCTTCACCGTCGCCTCTTCACCGGCGATGCCGGCGATCACGATCTCGCCATTGATCGCTGTCGGCTGTTGGCGGGCGACGACGAAGTCTCCGTCGAGGATGCCCGCGTCGATCATCGAGTCACCGCGCACCCGCAGCATGAACAGATCCCCTTCGCCCGTGAAGTCGACCGGCATCGGCAACAGCTCTTCGACGTTCTCATGGGCCAGCACGTCGGTGCCCGCGGCGACATCGCCGACCAGCGGGATGTGGCGGACCGGACGACGCTCCATCGCCATGCCCGAGTTCGGGTCGAAGCGCACTTCGATCGCCCGCGGCTTGGTGGGATCACGACGCAGGTAGCCCAGGCGCTCCAGCGTGGCGAGGTGGCTGTGCACGGTGGAGGGTGAGGTGAGGCCCACGGCCTCGCCGATCTCGCGGACCGACGGTGGATAGCCGTGCTCACGCATGGCGGCTTCGATCACGTCGAGGATCTGCCGTTGTCGGGCGGTGAGCAGTACGTCGTTCATGCGCGTCAGCGTACGGATGTTCGATGTCGAAGTCAACGACCGAGCAAACACCCGTTCCCGCAACATCTGTTCGATCTGGGCGTTGACATCGAACGACCGTTCGTGCACACTGCGTACATCCGTTCGACGAACATGCGATCGCCTGTCCGTCCGACCCACTCGTGCACCGCACTCCTGACGCCGCACTCCTGAAAGGGGACGCCCGATGACCTCCACTCTCTTCCCATCGACATCGTTCCCGTCCGCATCGTTCGGCCCGACATCGTTCGGCACGGCATCGTTCCGGTCCGCCGACGTCGTGCTCCGTCCACTCGGCCCGCGGCCGATCGAGGTGCGACTGGGCGAGGTCCGCCCGCACCACTCGGTCTACGTGCGTCGCCGCCTGCTGGTGGGGCTCGTGATCATCGGGATGCTGACCGTGCTCGGTCTGGCATCTCGCTCACTCCTGGCGGATCGTGGGGGTGTACCTGCCTCCACGCCCACGGTCCGCCCGGTAACAGCGCTCGCTGCTTCGCTCGTCGCGTCGGCCACGCCCCCCGCTGCCGCCGCAACTGATCCGGCGGCCGGCGCTGCGACCGCCTCACCTGCGTTGCAGGTGAGCACTCCGCCGCCGGCCGCCGCTGGGGGCACCCTGTACCTCGTGCAGCCGGGTGACACCATGTGGAGCCTGGCCCATCTGTTCCACGGGACCGAGAGCGTGAGCATCTACGTGGACTCGATGGTCGAGCGCAACGGTGGCGCTGCGCTGCAAGTGGGTCAAGTCCTCACACTGCCGTAACGGGATGATTGCATTCGGTCTAGCCTGTCCGGATGCATTGCCCGTCCTGTCGCGCCGATGACACGAAGGTCATCGACTCGCGTGAGGCCGAAGACGGCGACGCGATTCGACGTCGGCGACTGTGTCCGCAGTGCAGTCGACGCTTCACCACGTACGAGCGTCTGGAGGAGCTGCCGCTGACGGTCGTCAAGACCCACGGTGGCCGTGAACCGTTCGACCGAGCGAAGGTCTTGGCAGGGCTCCGCGCGGCGTGCAAGGGACGCCCGGTCACGCTGGAGCAGCTCGTCGCGCTCTCCGAATCCGTCGAGGACGAAGCGCGCATGCAAGGCACGGAAGTCACGAGTGCTCAGATCGGTGTCGTGGTGCTTGACCGGCTGCGCGAGCTCGACGCCGTCGCCTACCTGCGCTTCGCCAGCGTGTACAAGAACTTCCACGAAGCCGGCGACTTCGTCGAAGAGCTCCAGCTGCTGCAGAAGGCTCAGACCGGCCCGGTCTGAACGTCGGCGCTGTCGTCAGTCCGTCCGCCGGCGGATGTAGCGGCTGAAGAGGAACCCGTCGTCCTCGCACAGCTGGACGAGGTCGAACCGCTGGCCGGTCGCCGGCAAGCCGTCGGTGATCCGCGCCCCCGGGCCACCCACCAGCTGTGGTGACGTCGTGATGTTCATCTCATCGACGAGATCGGCCGCTGCGAGTGCTCCGTTGAGGCTCGGACCCCCTTCGGCCTGCACGACACTCGGCGCACCGGGGAGTCTGAGGAGCGCGGTGGCGAGGTCGATCTCGCCGATCCCGGCGCGCACGGATTCGATCGGCGTGTCCGGCGCGTCCTCCGGCAGGATCAGGAAGCCGGCACCACTGGCGAACAGCGCGGACGTCTGATCGACGTTGCCCGAGCGGCTCACGACGCCGATCCGCTGGCCGGCCTTCTTCGGCGGACCATAGCCCTCGGTGCGCACGGTTCCGGCCCCGACGATGATCACATCGGCCATCCGGCGCAGGGTCAACAGCATCTCGCGGTCGACCTCGCTGGAGAGCCCGGCGGACGCGCCGTCGAGCGCCGTCGAGCCGTCGATGCTCGCCACCATGCAGAGCGCCACCCATGGCCGACCGCTCGACGAGCGGGTCCGGGGGTGCCGGCATGCTTCGGCCACGGTGATCGCGCCGGCCGGCGGAGGGAGGAGTCGCTGCATGGCGCGATACTTCCAGCATGAGCCAAACCACGTCGAGCACATCCACGGCACCTGCTGTTCGAACGGTCTTCCGCACCTGCCCGCTGTGTGAGGCCGGATGCGGGCTGGAGATCACGCTCAAGGACGACCGGGTCACGCGGATCCGCGGCGACCGGGACGACGTGTTCAGCCACGGGTTCATCTGTCCCAAGGGTTCGACGCTGCGTCAGCTCCATGAAGACCCGGACCGGTTGCGCAAGCCGCTCGTCAAGCGCGATGGCGTGCACGTCGAGGTCGAGTGGGAGGAGGCGTGGCAGACCGTCCGCGACGGAATCGCCGGCGTCATCGAGCGCCACGGTCGCGAGTCCATTGCCGTGTACCAGGGCAATCCCTCCGCGCACAGCCTCTCGGCGATGACCTTCGGGCGGACCCTCAGCCAAGCGGTGGGCACACGCCAGCACTACAGCGCCTCCACGGTCGACCAGATGCCGCGGCAGGTGGCGGCGGCATACGTGTTCGGCACGGCCGTCAGCGTGCCGGTGCCAGACCTCGACCGGACGGACTACCTGATGATCCTCGGCGGCAACCCGTACGCGTCGAACGGCAGCCTGTGCACGGCGCCCGACTTTCCGGGTCGGATCGAAGCGATGCGCGCTCGTGGCGGCAAGCTCGTCGTCGTCGATCCGCGGCGCAGCCGCACGGCGGAGGAGGCGGACGAGTGGCTGGCGATCCGGCCGGGCGCCGACGCGCTGTTCCTGATGGCACTGGTCAACGTCCTGTTCGCCGACGGGCTCGCCGACCCGGGCCCACGCGTGGGCGCTCTCCTCGATGGCCTGGACGAGTTGCGCGAGCTGTCGGCCGGGTTCCCGCCGGCGGCGGTCGCATTGGCGGTGGGCATCGACGCGGCGACGATCCGGCGGATGGCCCACGAGCTCGCTGAAGCCCCCACCTCCACGGTGTACGGCCGGATCGGTACGACCACAACGGAGTTCGGCACGACGGCGTCGTGGTTGGTCGACGCCGTGAACATCCTGACGGGCAACCTCGACCGGGTCGGTGGGGCGATGTTCGCGATGCCGGTCGCCGGCGGTGCCAGCACTCGCGGCCCATCGGGTGCGGGCAAGCCGTTCCGCGTGGGTCGTGGCCACTCCCGGGTCAGCGGGCGCCCCGAGGTGATGGGGGAGTACCCGGCTGCGGTGTTGGCCGAGGAGATCCTCGTCGACGACGTCAGTGATGGGGGTGAGGGTGGTGGCCGCGTGCGTGCGCTGGTCACCGTGGCCGGCAACCCGGTGCTGTCGACGCCGAACTCGGAGCAGCTCGACGTCGCGCTCGCCGACCTCGAGTTCATGGTCAGTGTCGACATCTACTTGAACGAGACCACCCGCCACGCGACGGTCATCCTGCCGCCGCCGTCGCAGCTGCAGCGCAGCCACTACGACCTCCTCCTGCTGCAGTTCGCGGTGCGCAACGTGGCCAACTACAGCCCTGCGCCGCTGCCGCTCGACCCGGGCCAGCCCGACGAGTGGGAGATCCTGGCCAAGCTCGCGCTGCTGTTCCACGGCGCCGAGCCCGACGCCGATCCGTCGATCGCGGACGACATGGCAATCGGCTCGCTGGTGCACCACGCGGTCTCCGACCCGAGCTCACCCGTCCACGGGCGCGACGCCGACGAACTGCTCGCCACGCTGTCGGCAAACGGGCGGCACGGCCCGGAACGGATGCTCGACCTGATGCTGCGCACCGGACCGTTCGGCGACGGGTTCGGCGCGGTGCCCGGTGGCGCGTCGCTGGACCTGCTGCTCGACCATCCGCACGGTGTGGACTTCGGCGCGCTAGAGCCGCGGCTGCCCGAGATCTTGCGGACGCCGAGCGGCCGGATCGAGCTGGCCCATCCGGTGCTCGTTGCCGATGTGCCCCGATTGGCCGAAGCGGTGGACCGGCTCGCCGGACAGACGATGGTCCTCGTCGGCCGGAGGGACCTGCGATCGAACAACTCGTGGATGCACAACATCGAGGTGCTCGTGAAGGGCACCCCACGCTGCACGCTGCAGGTGCACCCCGACGATGCCATCGAGCACGGGCTGGTCGACGGCGGGTACGCAACCGTCACCAGTCGCGTCGGCAGCATCGAGGCCGCGGTGGAGGTCACCGAGGCGATCCGACCGGGTGTGGTGAGCCTTCCCCACGGCTGGGGACACTCGATGCCGGGCGCGCGGCTTCGAGTCGCGAGCGAACGCGCCGGGGTGAACTCCAACGTGCTGACCGATGACGAGGCACTCGACCCGCTGTCGGGCACGTCGGTGCTCAACGGCATACCCGTCACGCTGGTGGCGGTCAGCTGACGAGCAGGTGAGGGGGCTCGCGGAACGCTGCACGAGTGTGACGCAGCGGGACCCCGCGTCACCTGCCGTACACACTTCGTCCCCACGAATTCAGAGCAAATTCACATGGTTGTACCTCTTCCTGTCCACAGGCACCGGGCCCTACGCTGCTCACCGTGAATGGCTGCGGCG
>JAOBWO010000414.1 GCA_025463415.1 Acidimicrobiales bacterium
CAGCGCGTCGTCGGACAGCGCGCCGATGGAGGAGGAGAGCGCGTTGATCTCAGGCACCAGGCCCTCGAGGGCCTTCAACTTCTTGCCTTCACCAGCGCGGAGGATGCGATCGAGAATTCCCATGCGGACGTCAAGCCTAGCGGCGCCCGGCGAGACGACTCTGGCAGCTGACCTGGCGCTGCCTGCGGCAAAGATGTGGAGATGAGCCAGCAGCGCCACATCGACACGGTCATCTTCGATCTCGGAGGAGTGCTGATGCACAACGGCCGGCACAGCGACTTCACCAAGCGCTTTCCACCCGATGTCGCGGCCGAGGCGCAGCGCATCTTCGTCGGCGAGTTCGGCGTCGACACCGATCATCCCTGGCACCGACTGGAGCGAGGCGAGATCTCGATGGTCGACTGCTCGGCACTGCAGAAGGAGGCGTTCGCTGCCGCAGGCATCGAGATGCCGGCCCGGCCGGTGCCGGAGCCGACCACCGACGGCGCACCGACACCGATGCTGACGTTCCTGCCGAACGACGAGATGCTCGACCTCGCAGCACGCTTGCGCCAGGCTGGTCTGGGGATCGGCATCCTCACCAACAACGTGCGCGAGTTCCGCGACCTGTGGCGCAACCTGATGCCGTACGAGGAGCTGTTCGACGACATCGTCGACAGCCACGAGGTCGGCCTGCGCAAGCCCAACCCGGCGATCTACGAGCTGGCCCTGGAGCGACTCAACGGCACCGCCTCCCGCGCTGCGTTCCTGGACGATCTGCCCAGCAACGTCGAGGCGGCGGCCGCGCTGGGCATGTTCGGCGTGCTGGTGGAGATCGATGCCGCGCCCGCGATCGCCGAAGTGGAGCGCCTCGCCGGCCTCGTCTGAGGCAGCCTCAGGCGACATCGCCGGACATGGTGGCCATGGACGGCACGAGATGCAGACCCCTCGGCATCGACGCAGATGCCGTGCGAACCGGGCGAGCCAGGTGCGGTCCGCCTCGCTTCGGCGGTCCGTCAGGGGTGGCGGCGACTGCCGCCAGGATGACGGAGCGGGCCCCGGCCGCGAGCAACGCGACCTCTGCCGCGTGCAGCGTGGCGCCGGTCGTCACGACGTCGTCGACCACCAGCACCCGCGGAGGATGACGCAACGGACGGGCGGAGAACTGCGGACCGATCAGCCGTGATGCACGGCTCTGGCCCGTCTGTGCCGGGCCGTGACTGCGGTAGAGCATCCGCCGGCACGGCTTGCGCCACCGCGCGGCCAGCGCCCGGGCGAGCAACTCGGCCTGGTCGTACCCACGCCGGCGAGTGCGCTGACGGCTGGTGGGCGCCCAGGTGATGACGTCGATCTGGGTGGGGTCCAGGCGGCGGCTGAGCTGTTCGGCGAGGTGGTCGGCCAATCGCCGGCGGTTGCGGTACTTCAGGCCGACCACCAGCTCGCGCCCGAGGCCGGAGAACTCGGTGGCGGCGACGATGCCGGACGCGGTGGTAACAGGAGGAGAGGCGACGAGCGCGAAACGACAGCGGCGACACAGGTCGACACCCGGCTCGGAGCAGCCGGCACAACGGTGGATGAGCATGTCGATCGTTGTAGCAAAGGGGTGCGCGATCGTTGCGGGGTCGGTCGCGGGATGCGGGTACGCAAACCACCAGGCTGGAACCGAACGGGGTCGATAGGTTCTCGGGCCGTGGTCACATCAGCCGTCGTCCCGGTGCGGCCCTACACACCGCACTCGAACGCGACGGACTGGGCCAACCGGCTGACGCGCTGCGTCGTCGGGCTGGCGATGTTCGGGGCCGGCATCGCCCTGATCCTCCAGGCGAACCTCGGCGCCGCCCCGTGGGACATGCTCCACAAGGGGATCAGCGAACACCTCCACATCCGGATCGGCTTCGTCCTCGAGGGGATCAGCTTCGTCGTCCTGCTCCTCTGGATCCCACTGCACCAGCGACCCGGCATCGGCACGATCCTCAACGCGCTGGAGATCGGCTTCGTCGTCGACCTCATCGGCCCGCACCTGCCCGACACCCATCGCTTGGTGCCCCGCGTGGCGATGCTGCTCACGGGCGTGCTGATCATTGCCATCGGCAGCGGCTTCTACATCGGTGCCGGCCTCGGGACCGGCCCGCGCGACGGCCTGATGGTCGGCCTCAGCGCGCGAGGCATCAGCGTGCGCCTCGCGCGCACCTCGGTCGAGTTCGCGGTGGGTCTCGGCGGCATCGCGCTCGGCGTACGACCTGGAGTGGGCACGTTGCTGTTCATGTTCGGCATCGGTCCCCTCGTGCAGCTGATCCTGCCGCTGCTGGCGCTCCCGCCCCGAGCGGCGGGCAGGTCGCGACGTTCGGCGCTCGCGGCGTCGGCCGAGGGCGGCGCAGGCATCAACCCGACGATCGAAGGCGTGCACCCCGAGGACTCATGACAGGGCGCGCTTCTACGCCGCGTCCTCCTCGAACAGGTTGCCCTGGTTGGTGGCCGCCGCACCCTTCGACGCGTGCGTCGGTCCACGTGGCGGCAGAGGCACGACTCGGCCGTCGGGCAGCCTGATCGACAGGTCGTTGGCATCACCGATCAGCTTCACGTCGGGTCGGTGCCGAAAGTGGTGGTGGTAGACGCACCAGAGCACCAGCAGATCGATGTTCGTCGGACCGTGCTGTGCGTCCCAGTCGTGGATGTGATCGGCCTCGCACCACTCCGGTGGGATCTGACAGTCGGCGAAGCGACACCCGCCGTCGCGGGCCACCATCGTGCGCCATTGATCCTCCGTCGCGAGGCGCGATGCACGTCCGACGTCCAACGGCTTGGACCCATCCAGGATCACCCGTTGCAGGAAGGCGTTCGAGGTCAGGTTGCGCACTGCCTCGGCAGGGATCACGTCGCCGCGTGACGTGAAGCCAGGACCGTCGGTGTTGCCGTTCAGGTCGTTGACGTCGATCGTGACGATGATCGTCGGAAGGTTCGACCGACCACCACGTACGGAACCGTTCGAGTACGCCGAGCACAGCTGCACGAGGGCATCGGCCATCTTCTGGTCGAAGGTGCGGTCGTCACCGACCGTGGGCTTGCCGAGGATCGATCGCAGCGAGCTCTGCACGAGCTGGGCGTCGAGAGCTGTCAGCGTGCCGTCGACGCGCGTGGTGCCGTCGTCGTTGTTCGAAAACCGCAAAGACCGCTTCTTGCGAAGCTCGTGCTCGCGGTCCTCCGGCGTCGAGCCTTCCGGCGGGTGGAGCTCACGGAACCGGAAGCCGGCGGCACGCGCCGCTTCCGGCGAAGCGCCTTTGCATGCATCGACCAGATCACCCGCATCACCCGAGTGGTTGGAATCGAGCACCGGCACCAACATGCCGGCAGCGTCGGGGGAGATGTCGCCTGCGTCGACTGCCTTGGCCAGCTCGGGATGGGTGTCCAATGCCTTGCCGAGCTGTGCTTGCTTGGAGGCCGTGCCCTTCGACGTCCTCGTCTTCGACGCCACCCACGACGCCGTGTCGCGGGCGCCGGACTCGGTGAACCCACGCACGGACGCCTCCTGGATGAACCGGGCCTGGATCACCGTGGCGCGGTCGATGATCTTCTGGGTTCCGACGAGCCCGCGCTGCAGGTCGTTGACCGTCAGCAGCGCGAGATCGACCGAGGCGAGGTCGTCGAGACCTCGACCGATCGTGGCGAACGCTGCGTCCATGCCCCCATCCAACACGAGGGGTGTGACACTCGAACGGGAGCGGCGACAGCCGAACCTGACCATGGGGATGAGTAGCCGATACTCACGACACCAGCCGCGGGCTGGTGTCTCCTGGCTGGGTGACCAGCGTGCGCCGCGAAGAATACGCGCCATTCGGTGAAATCGCGCGTACCGATCACCGTTACTCATCGTGTTGCACCCACCACGGGGTGCGCGAACGGCGAGGAGATGGCGATGGGCGCAGCAGGTTCGGACAGGACGGCAGTGAGACGGATGTTGAGGTCCGGATACGGCCTGGCGGCGGGAGTGATCGCGCTCGGCATGGCTGCGGCGGCTGCGGGTGCGGCACCATCGGCCCTGAGCCCGTGGTCGGACTCGCGGCACGAGTCCGCGAGCACAGCACCGGCGACGACGGTCGCCGTGACCCCTTCCGTCACGACTCAGCCGGTGGCGCCGTCACCGGCGAAGACCGAGCCAGGGTCAGCGCCGGCGACGACACCCCCAACGTCGGCACCCGCTGCGACCGAGCCGGTGACGACCCAGCCAGCGACGACAGCTGCCCCGGAGACGTCGGTGCCGCTTGCACCACCGACGGCGTCCGGCTCCGATCAGCAGACGCCGACCATCCCACCGAGCGTTCCGCCGACGGGGCCACCGACGGGGCCGAGCGGGTCGCAATCACGCGGCGCCGAGCCCGTCACCGTGCCGCCGACGACCGCACCGGCGACGACAGCAGCAGCGACCACGACGCCTGCACCCCACGAACCGGCGACCACGGCGCCTGCACCCCACGAACCCGCGACGACCGCGCCGCCGGCCCCCGAGCCGCCGACCACTCCGCCGACCACCACACCGCCGGCACCTCCCACCACCGCCCGTCCTCCGGACAACTCGGTGCCGGCCGGGCTCTCGCTGACGTGCTCGCTGGCGGGTGCCGACGTGACGTGCGACTGGAGTGGGCCGACGCCGGCCGGGTTCGCCAAGTTCCTGCTGCTGCGTGGCAACGGCGGCTCGACCGGTCGGGTGCCGTTCCAGTCGGCGGACCCGGCGGCGAGCCACCTCGTCGACGCGGCAGTGCCGGCCGGCAGCTACACCTACCTGATCATCGTGGTCGATGCCGCGAACAAGCCGCTGGTCCACAGCAACATGGTGCCGATCACCGTCACGGGAGCCTGAGCGATCCGTTCGGCTCGCGAGAGCAGAGCGGATGACGGAAACTGCGTCGTCGACCACCGCGTACGGTCGGGACCTGGTGGTCGAACGCGCTTTGACGGAGCGAGCCCGACATGATCGAAGTGCGTTCGCCGAGCTGTACCGGTTGCACGTGAAGGCGGTGCACGACTTCGCCTACCGGATGAGTGGTTCGAAGGAGGTGGCCGAGGAGACGACCTCGGCCA
>JAOBWO010000417.1 GCA_025463415.1 Acidimicrobiales bacterium
TGCTGGATCCCACCGATCCCTACCCGCACGGGTACGTGGTCAACGATGCGTGGGGCACCGCGATGATCATCGACCAGCACGGCACGACGAACCTCGGCAACACCTTCGGCGTGCCCGAACGCTGACCGCGTCGGCGGTCGCGAGAGCGTCGCACCCGTCGTCAGAGCGGCGTGATCAGCTCGACGCCGTTGTTGCGGACGTTGTTGACCTCGGTCGAGACCTTGTGCATGGTCAGCAGCGAGTCCGGCGCGGGCACGAGCATCGCCAGCAAGGCGTCGAGGTCGTTCTCGGCGGGATCGAGCCATTGCGCCCACAGCGTGGCCGGCAGGATGACAGGCATGCGGTCGTGCACCGGAGCCATCGTGTTGTTCGCTGCGGTCGTGATCACGCCGAACGTGTGCAGCCACGGCGTGTCGGGGTCGCTTCCCTTCGGGCGCCATGCGCTCCAGAGGCCCGCGACAGCGAGGGGTTCTCCGTCCGCACGGTGGATGAACATCGGCTGCTTGAGCGGTTTGCCCTTCGCGTTCACCGGGCTGTCGGCGTGCGCTGCCTGCCACTCGTAGAACCCGTCCATCGGGATGATGCAGCGGTACTTCCTGAACACGCCCTTGAAGGCAGCCTTCTCGTTGATCGTCTCCGAACGGGCGTTGATCATCGACGACCCGATCTTCACATCCTTGGCCCAGATCGGTACGAGGCCCCAGTGGAACGCCTTCAGCGACCGGTCGTCTCCCCCGCTGCTGACCACGGCCAGCACGTCATTGGTGGGAGCCACGTTGAAGTTCTCCGGCGGGGCCTCGCCGTCGAAGCTGGCGCCGAAGTAATTGGCGATCTCCTCGGCGGAGTTGGTCGAGACGAAGCGGCCGCACACCCTCCGTACGGTACCGGTGGGTCAGCCGACGTTCCAGCTGTTGATCGCGTAGCCGCCGTTCTGGTTGACCTGGACGACCGCGTTGGACGTCACGAGCGGCGTGCCCGTCGTCGTGATCGTCTGGATGCGCAGGACGAGTTGGCTCACGACGGAGGCGATGCCGACGGCGAACGAACCGGGGATGTCGCCGGGGATCTGGATAGTGCGCGCCAGCACACCACCGTTGAAGTTGATCGAGGAGCTGGCGCCGTACCCGGTCCCGGCGGGGACGGCGACGGCGAACCGCCCCTGCGGAATGTCGACGTAGCCGGGCACCGTCACCTTGATCGGTGTGGCGTTGGTGAGGTTGATCTCCACGATCGGGCTCGTGTCCGGGAGCGCCGGCACGATCGACGGGTCCGGTGGCACCAGCGTGGACGGGCGGTACCGGTCGGCGGTCGCGGGACCGAGGCTCGTACCTGTCGTCGGCACGAGCGAGAACGGAACCGAGAGCACACCGCTGCGATCGAGGTCGACGAGTGTCGCGTTGATGTCAGACCCCGGCAGTTCACCATTCACGGACATGATGTTGACGCCGGCCGACGGAGCCGACTTGGCGTCGCTGGGATCGACGAACCGCTGGTTGAAGGCGAGCGTCGGCCCGGTACCCGCAGTGGCGTTGTTGACCACGAGGCGACCGCCCATGCCGAACACGAACGTTCCCCCGGCCCCGGTGATGTTCGGCGTCTTCGGCGGGTTGGCAACGCCATAGGCGGCGTTCTGATCGTCGGTGCAACCAACGGTCGAGCCGGCGCCGACGACGACGTTGGCACTGCCGCTGATCGTCACCGTGTTCTCGAAGTAGTACACGCCGGAAGCGAAGTACACCGGCGTCGTGCCGGTGATGGTGATCGGGTCCACGTACGTCCCCGGGAAGTAGACCTGGCAGGGATCGCCATAGGTCATCACCTTCGGGTCGGCGCTCCACACCGTGTAGGCGTGCGCCGGCAGGTTCGGCGTCCAGATCTTGCCCTGGGTGCGGGTGAGGCTGGTGTCGTTCGTTCGCCAGTTCGTCTCGGCCGGTCCCGTTCCGCCGTACAGGTCGGTGCGTGCGGGCGACGCCGCGGTGAAGGTGCTCGGCAACGTCGCGCCGACCTGCACGGCCGCCACACCGAAAGGCCGCTTGGTGACGTCCTCGGTGTAGTTGGTGCTCATCAGGTAGCACGCCGACGCCACGGGAACGGAGAGCTGCGGACCCGCGATCGCGGCCCCGTGGGTGGGGTTGAGCCCAGCACCCTGGCAGGCGTTGAACAGACCGACGGGATCCGCCAGCGCGGTGCGCAGCCCACCCTTGACGGCCTCGAGTCGCTGGACACGCTGGTCGACGATCCGGCTCGAGCGGGTCACGGTGGCCGCATACCGCAGCAGTGGAGTGACGATCAGGGTTGCGATGATCACGACGACCAGCGCCAGCACGAGCACCGCGCCTTCGTCCCGCTGTCGTTCCGCCGGCTGCGACGGATCGAGCGTCGAGTGCTTGCTCATCGCGACATCGCCTGCGTACATGACACTGCCTCGTTGGCAGCGACGCGGACCTTGAAGCCGGTGAAGACGGATCCCGTGATCGGCACGGTGGTGAGCGACCGGGAGGCACCCAACGCCTTGCACGACCACGTGCCCGCCGAGTACCCGGTGTAGTTGCTCATGTCCGCCGGCTCGATCTCGACGGTCACATAGGTGCCATCGGTGACATTCAGATCGAAGGTGCCGCTCGGATTGGCGGAGCTCGTGGTCACCGACAGGCTGTCCGGCGGCAGGGTCACACCCGCCGAGTTGACGACCGCGTACTTGGAGTACTTGAACGGATCGGCAGCCGGGCTGGTGCCGACCTTGGTCTGCAGGGTCAGGGTGCCGCCACAGGACGCCAGGCCGATCGCCTTCAACGCGCCGGCGAACTGGTCCCACTGCGGCAGGATGTACATGTTCGCGGCTGCCGCGTTGGTGTAGGTGCCGTTGCTGGACGTCGCCCGCACACCCGTGTCCGAGGCCGCGATGAGCCGGGACAAGATCTTGTCGGACGACACCTGGTGGGTCACGGTCGTGCCGGTGTCGTACGCGGTGTACGGCGCCGAGTACTGCTTGCCCGACTTCGTCCAGGAGGGGTCCGTGCTGACGTATCCCGTGCCATCGGTGTTGACGTCTGCCTCGACGTAGGGCGCGGTGTACTGCTTGGCGGACCGGGTCCACGCAGCGTCGGTGGCGCTGTAGCCGCTGCCGACGGTGTCGCTGTCGCTCCCGGTGAACGGCGCCGTGTAGTCCTTCGTCTGCGCCCAGCTGGGATCGGTGCTGCTGTAGCCGGTGCTGCTCGTCGTGGACGGGTCCGACGTCGTGAACGGCGCCGAGTACTGCTTGGCGGAGACGGTCCACGTCGGGTCCGAGCTCGAGTAGCCGCCGCTGCCGTCGGTGTTGGTGTCGTAGGCGGTGTACGGCGCAGAGAACTGCTTGGCCGTGATCGCCCAGCTCGGATCACTCGCGCTGTAGCCGGAGCCGACAGTGTCAGTGTCAGCACCGGTGAAGGGTGCCGAGTACTGCTTCGCTGATTTCGTCCACGTCGGGTCCGAGCTCGAGTAGCCGCCGCTGCCGTCGGTGTTGGTGTCGTAGGCCGTGTACGGCGTCGAGAACTGCTTGGCGGAAATCGCCCAGCTCGGATCACTCGCGCTGTAGCCGGCCCCGACCGTGTCGGGGGCGTCGCTGAGTGTGAACGGGGACGTGTACTGCTTGGAGACGCTCCACGTCGGGTCGCTCGCGCTGTATCCGGAGCCGCTGGTGTTGGTGTCGTAGGCCGTGAAGGGCGAGGAGTACTGCTTGGCCGAGATCGTCCAGGCCGGATCGCTGGCGCTGTAACCAGCCCCGACCGTGTCATTGTCGGTGGCCGTGTAGGGCGACGTGTACTGCTTGGCGGACTTCGTCCAGCTGGCATCGGTCGAGCTGTAGCCGGAGCCGACCGTGTCGGTGTCCGCGTACGGGAACGGTGTCGTGTAGTTCTTGGTGGTGCCCCTCGTCCAACCGTCGGTGTGATCCGTCGCCGAGCCGCCGTTGTCCTCGGCTGCGTAGACCTGCTGGTTGGTGCTGCTGCCGACCGTGGTCACGTCCGTTGCACCGTCGACGACGGCCTGATCACCAGCCAAGACCGCAGCCGAGAGCGACCAGGGTGAGCTGAAGCTGACTCGCCAACCGGACGACGTCGATGGCGCCGTCGTGCTGGTGGCGTCGGTCTTGATCTCCCAGTAGGCGCCCGAGCCCACATAGGTTCGGGTCTCCGTCCAACCGTCCGTGCTGGTGCTTGCCGGGCTGGTGTTGCTGCTCTGCGCCTGCCAGAGGGCCAAGTTGGTGCTGGTCGGTGAGGCGAGGGTGGCCCAGTTGACGGCCATGTCCGCAGTTGCGGAGGCCGTGGTGGTCACTCCCTTGAAGAAGCTGAACGGCGTCGTGAACCGGACCCTGTGGGTGCTGTCGAGTAGCGTCGACGAGGTGGCCGAAGGGTCGGTGGACCACACGCCGGAGACCAGTCTCTCGATGTGGTAGCCGCGGTTGATCGTGGTGCCGCTGATGTCGAAGGCCTTCTCGATGTGGTACCAGCGGGTCAGGTCGTAGTGGTACCCGTGCGTGTACGTGTAGTGGTACCCGTGCGTGTAGTTGTAGTGGTACCCGTGCGAGTACAGGTTGTGGTAGCTGTGCGTGTAGGTGTAGTGGTACCCGTGGCTGTACGTGTAGTGGTAGCTGCGCGTGTACAGGTAGTGGTACTGGTGCGTGTAGTTGTAGTGGTAGTTGTGCGAGTAGTCGTAGTGGTACCCGGGGTACGAGTCCACCCAGGTCTGGTTGTCGTCGATCGAGCTGCCGACCCCGACACCGATGAACTGCGTGGTGCCACGGAACTGGTCGGCGATGAGGTCGGCCCGGTTGAACGACTGCTGCGCGTACTGCGTTCCGGTGGAGTCGGCGTATCCGGACTGCTTGGCCGGTGGGGTTGCCGAGGCTGCGCTCGACTTGTAGGCCAGGCGGTCGAAGGTCGGCACGCCGTCGGTGAAGAACACCAGGGTGTCCGGGAGGTCAGCGGCGACCGTGCCGTCGGACTTGTAGAAGACGTGGTACAGCGCATCCTCCCAGTTGGTGCCGCCGCGTGGGTACGGCTGGCCCACGTAGGACTGCAGCGTCGAGTTGACCAGGTTGAGGAGCGTGTCGACCTGGGTCTGGTCCAGCATGTTGTACGACGGCGTCCAGTTGGAGCTGCTGGTTCCGAGCGCTGTCGCGTACGTGTCGAACGGAACGATCGAGAGACGCACCGGCGTCCCGGCGAACATCGTCACGAACTCGGTGACGGCGGACTTCACCTGGGCGAAGTCCGACGTGCTGATCGATGCCGACTCGTCGACCACGAGCGTGATCAAGCCGCCGCACTTCGAGCGGACCGAGACCAGGTTCGGCGCGGTCTGGGTGTTCGAGGACCCGATGGTCGTGCGGTCGGTGCCGCTGGCACCGAGGGTGATCGTGTCGGACCCTCCCGTGGCGCGCGTGCCCGCACCGCCGCCGCTGATCGTGACGAGGACGAGCTGGGCGTTCTTCGATGTCGAGGCCGCAGCGCCCGAACCGCTCGGATCGAGCGGTGCCGTGACCTTGATGACGGTGTCCGGCACCACGCTGCCGGCAACGAAGGTAGAGCCGTCGGGAGGGCCGGCGAGGTTGTGTGCCACCACGTTCGACGTGCAGGTCTGCACCCCCTCGAGCAGATCGCATTGGACACGGATCAGCTGGTACTCCTTGCCGACCAACGCGTAGCGATAGGAGACGCGGGTGAGCTTGGTGACGGCGGCCGTGCCCGAAGCACCGGGCACCAGCGAGCTCCAGGCGAGCAGGAACGCGTTGGAGCCGACGATGGTCGTGCCGGCGGGACAGGTGGTGAAGCACGGGCTGTTGGTCGGCGTGTTGTCGACGGGCTGGTCGGCGGACGAGAGGTCGGCGGGCACCCAGAACCCGACACCATTCTCCGAGCGTGCGTCGTTGAACCGGCCGGCGATCGCCGATTGCTGGCGGACGATGACGAGGATCGTCGCCGAGAGCGCAGCCGTCAGCACGCCTGAGAGCACGATCGAGATGAGCAGTTCGATGAGCGTGAAGCCATCGTCCTTGCGACGCGCAGTTGCAGAACGGGGGTCAGACATCGCTCTTCACCACCTGCACGGTCTTGCTCACTTTGCCATCCGGACTTCTCACGGTGATCGTGACCATCTGGACCAACAAGGGCGTGGGCGACGCACCCGTGCAGGCCTGCGCAGTCCATGTGCCGGGAACGGCAGCTGTGGCACCGGGCGCGTAGTGCTGCTGGACCACGGTGGTGGTCGTGCCCAGCCATCCTTCGGTCTGCGCTGCCGCCTGGGCGTAGACGGTGTAGTCGCAGCTCTTGGGCGCGCGGTTGACTCGGTCAGCAGCGTTCTGGAGCACCGTCTGGACCTGGGCCAGGTCGGTGTTGGTGGTGCCTGCGCGCACGGCCGTGATGACGGCAGTCAGCGTCGGCACGACGATGATCGACATGATGACGACAGCCATGATGATCTCGACGACGCCGAACCCGGAATCGGTTCGACCCCGCGCGCGTGGAGGATCAGATCCGACGACGAGGTCGGAGCATGCGTCTGCAACCATGTGATGTCGTCCTGTCCCGAACCCAAAGCCCATCTATGGGTTCGTGGAGACATCGGCACGACCACCGTCGGGCTTGAGCCTTACTCTGGCGAGCCGTCGAACGGCGAAGGTTGATCATCCGGCCACACGTGTGGCCGGACAACTATCAGTGGCGCATGCCGTTCGCCCGGCGACGCACGCCGAAGAGGACCAGGCCGCCACCGATGATCAACAGTGATCCCATCGTGAGCGGCAACGTCGTGCGTGAACCGGTCGCGGGAAGTGACTGCTGGAAGTCAGGTCCGAGCAGGGCGACGGCCTCGTTGGCTGCGTTGCAGGCCGCCACGACCGCGCTGTTGTTCGCGTCGCCGCTGTAGCCCGCGATCCAACGGTACGTACCGGTGGCCGTCGGCGCATAGGTCGCCGACTTGGCGGTGGCGTCAGCGCCGAGCGCCACGGTCGACGTGAACACCGGCGGCCGCGAGCAGGTGGTGTCGTCCGGCCCGTAGAGGTTGAAGGTCACGGTTGCGCCGGCGACCGGGTTGACGAGGCCGGAGACCTGCGCCGTGTCACCCACCAGGCCACCGAGTGCCGTGTTGACCGAGGCGACGGTGATCAGCGTGGGCTGCGAGGCGACGATGGTCACCGTCTCCGAGGACTCGCCGCAGGCGCCGGTGACCGGGTTGTTGTTGGCGTCGCCGCTGTAGTGAGCGACCCAGCGGTAGACGCCGGCGGCAGTCGGGGCGAACGTGCCCGAGGTGGCGTTGCCCGAGGCGTCGAGGCCGATGGTCGATGTGAAGACCGGCGCCGTTGCGCACGTGGCGTCATTCGGTCCGTACAGGTTGAACGTCACGGTCGATCCTGCGAGCGAGTTGACCCGGTTGGTGACCGTGGCTTGATCGCTGATCAGCCCACCGATCAGCAGCGTGCCGCCGGCCCTCGTGGTGATGTTCGGCGTCACGGGCGGGGACGAGGAGGAGTCGGTGACGACCACGGCTTCGTTCGGGCCGTTGCAGCCGTCGGTGACAGCGTTGTTGTTCGCATCGCCGCTGTAGGCCGCGGTCCACCGGTACGTACCGGGAAGCGTCGGCACGAAGGCACCCGAGGTGGCGGTGCCGTTGCTGGCCAGCGGCACCGTGGAGCTGAAGATCGCGGCGGTCGAGCAGGTCGCGTCGTTGGGGCCGTAGAGATTGAAGGCCACCGTGGCGCCGGCCACCGGGTTGACCCGGCCGGACACGACGGCGGTGTCGGTGATCGGGTTGCCGACGCGAACCGACTGGGACGCCGTGGTCACGATGCTGGGCGTGTTCGGCCCCGGCTGCGAGACGGTGACCTTCTCACCGGCGTCGTTGCAGGCACCGGAGACGGATGCGTTGTTGGCATCGCCGCCGTAGGTGGCGATCCACCGGTAGTCACCAACCGTCGTCGGCACGAACCCACCGGAGTTGGCGGTGCCGGCCGGCTCACTGAGCGAAACGGTGGAGGTGAACAGCACGGCGCCGGCGCAGGTCGCGTCGTTCGGGCCGTAGAGCTTGAACACCACGGTCGCCGGCGGTACGGCGATCGCATTGGAGCGGCCGGAGACGGTGGCCGTGTCGGAGATCTGCCCGCCGAGCGTGACCGTGCCCGAGGCGGTGGTGTTGATCGACGGCGGGGCCTTGGTGACCGTGGTCAGCTCGTTCGGGGCGTTGCACGGTCCGGTGACGGCCGAGATGTTCGCATCGCCGCTGTAGACGGCCACCCAGCGGTAGTCGCCCGCCTTCGACGTGGTGAACGCCGCCGATGTCGCTGTTCCGCCGGGCTCGTTCAACGTGATCGTCGAGGTCGCCGTGATGGCTCCGGCGCACATCGCATCGTTGGGTCCGTAGAGGTTGAAGGTGACCGTCGCCCCGGCGACGGGGCTGACCCGGCCCGAGACGGTGGCCGAGTCGGTGATCTGACCACCGACGCCGATGGTCGACGAGGCCGTCGTCGCGATCGTGGGCGTGGCCTTCGAGATGGTGCTCGGCTTGGTGGTTCCACGGGCGAACGCCCACGTGCCGTCACCGACCTGGGAGACCTGTGAGATCGGCACGGTCTGGATGCCGTCCGCTGGATTGCCGAGGTAGTCGTACTTGGGCATCTTCAACACCTTGTAGGTGAAGTTGATGGTGCAGGACGTCGGGATGACGCCGTTCGTCGGCCCGCCGAGGACGATCCTGTAGTTCGCCGGCTGGTTGTTCGGCGTGAACGTGTAGCGACCACGCGCCGCATCGGTCTTGAGCACCGAGAAGGTCACGTTCGCGCACGCCGAACCGGCAGCACCCGTGGCCGTGGGGTCGAGCTGGTACACATCAGGGTCGTACTTCGCGGGATCGCAGTCGCCGTCCCCGCCGGTGTTGCCGCACGAAGGGGTCAACACGATGCCGGGGTCACCGGCGGGGCACGGGCTCGGGTCGCCGCTCTGGCACACCGTGTTCGGGGTGGTCGTGTTGGTGCCGTCGTTGTTGTTGATCAGCTTCACCGAGCCGGCGAGGTTCGCATCGCCCACCGTGACGTTGGTGATCATCGTCGGTGGGGTACCGCCGCCGATGCCGGCGAACGCATCGCCGGCGGTGAACATCAAGCAGCCGAGGACGGCAATGGCGACAGCAGCACAGCCCGCTACTGGTGACTTGACACGCATGTGACACTCCCGATCGTAGAAACTGAGGGTTTCCAACGTCGCAAAGTACTGGCGCCCCTCTGCGATATCGGGGATCCCCTCCGACCTGCGCCGATGCGGGCACATCACCGTTCGGCTCATCCACCCGAGCGAACCGCGAGGCATCCCATGGTCACCCAACAGCCGTCCAACGTGCGACCGATCCAGGATTGGGGCCGACTCCTCGACGGCAAGATCGCAGTGGTCAGCGGCGGCGGTGACGGAATCGGCGGAGCCATCTCGCGGCTGTTCGCCGAACACGGCGCGATCGTGGAGATCGCGGAGATCGATGCGGAGCGGGGCGAGATCGCGGAGCGCGACATTCGCGCCGCCGGGGGCTCGGCGGTGGCGGAGGCCGTCGACGTCACGGATCACGACGCGGTCGAGCGGTTCGCCCGCCGGGTCCTGGCCGACCATGGTCACGTCGACGTGCTCGTCAACAACGTCGGCGACTACCGCCCGCTCGTGCGCTTCCCCCAGTCGTCGCCGGAGTCGTGGAAGGCGATGTACGACATCAACCTGCAGCACGTGTTCTCGATGACCCACGCGTTCATCGGCTCGATGATGGAGCAGCGAAGCGGGTCGATCGTCAACGTGCACTCGGTCGAGGGCATGCGCGGGTATCCGGGGGACCCGGTGTACGGCGCGATGAAGGCGGCTGTCGCCCACTTCACCACGTGCCTCGCTGCGTCGCACGGGCGAAACGGCATCCGCGTCAACGGCATCGGCCCCGATCTCACCCAGACGCCTCAGGTCGACTACATCTCGGGCAACGAGGACTTCGAACACCTGTGGCGCGCGTGGGCACCCGTCGGGCGGCTCGGCTGGCCGCAGGACCAAGCCCGCGTCGCGCTGTTCCTGGCGTCGGACATGTCCGGGTTCGTGACCGGTCACAACATCCCCGTCGACGGCGGCACGAAGGCCGGCGGGGGTTGGTTCTTCTCCCCCGCTGCAGGCCGGTTCGTCAACCGGCCGACGGGGCTGTGACCATGATCGGCCTGGAGGTGGTCTGATGTTCGAGCTCGATGGACGCGTGGCTCTGGTGACCGGCGCAGGCCAGGGCGTGGGAGCCGGCATCGCCGCGGTGCTGGCGGCCCAGGGGGCTGCCGTCGCGGTCAACGATCTCCACCCCGACCGGGCGGAGGCCACCGTCGCCGCGGTCATCGCTGCGGGAGGCAAGGCTGTCGCCGTGCCGTTCGACGTCACCGACTACGACGCCGTGGTCGCAGGCGTGGCAGCAGCACGGTCGGCGCTCGGTCCGGTCGACATCCTCGTACCGAACGCGGGCATCCCGTCGGTCGGCATGCCGCAGCTGCCGTTCGTCGACACCAACCCGGAGCTGTGGCATCGGTTCATCGACCTCAACCTCTACGGCGTGCTGCACTGCATCCATGCCGCGCTGCCGTCGATGTGCGAGCTGGGTTGGGGTCGCGTCGTCGTGATCTCCTCAGAGGCCGGTCGGCACGGGCTGGACATCAAGGTCGCGCTCTACGGTGCCGGCAAGGCCGGCGCCGTCGGCCTCCTGCGCCATGTCGCGATGGAGGTCGCGCCGCAGGGCGTCACGATGAACGCGCTCAGCCTCGGGCTGATGGGCAACGTGTCCAGCGAGTGGGCGGCGAAGGTGGCACGGTCCGTGCCCCGGCGCCGGTTGGGCACGCCGACCGACATCGGGGCCGCAGTCGCCTTCCTGGCGTCGGACGCCGCGGATTGGATCACGGGGCAGGTGCTGCCGGTCAACGGTGGTTCGTACAGCTGAGGAGCGGCGACGCTGGTCGCCTCGTGCGAAGCTGCCGGATGCACCTCCGCCGAGCCGCGTGCGTCCTGTTGATCACCGGATCGATGTCGGTCGCCGTGTCCCCGCCTCTTGCGAGCGCGGCCGATGCGGGCGAGTTCTGCTCGAGGGTGTCGCCCGGTGACACCTCCTTCGACGTCGCCGATCCGGCGTTGATCGAGCTGTCCGGCCTCGCCGCGAGTCGCGCCTATCCGGGCGTGCTGTGGGCGCACAACGACTCGGGAGACACGCCTCGCCTGTTCGCGATGTTCGACACCGGGGCCGCGCTGGGCGTCTTCGACGTCGCCGGCGCGGCGGCCACCGACTGGGAGGACATCGCCGTTGGTCCCGGGCCGATCGGCGGACAGCCGTACATCTACATCGGCGACATCGGCGACAACAACGCCGTGCGCGATCACGTCACCGTCTACCGCGTCGCCGAGCCGAGCAACGCTCCGAATGGCGAAGGCACTCTCGACGGGGTGGAGGCGTTCGATCTCACGTATCCGGGCGGCGCTGAGGATGCGGAGTCGCTGCTCGTCGATCCACTGAGCGGAGATGTCGTCATCATCACCAAGCAGGTGAGTGGCGCGTCGAAGGTGCTGAGCATCCGCCAGAGCCAGCTCGACGTCCACGCGCCGGTCACGATGACGCAGGTGGCGACGATGCAGATCCCTGACACCGGCCCGTACGACCCGAACGAGAAGCTGGCCCTGCCGTCGACGATGGCCACCTCCGCCGACGTCTCGACCGACGGCACGGTCGTCCTGGTGCGGACGTACCAACAGATCCTCGCCTTCGCTCGCGCTCCCGGTCAGTCGATCGGCGACGCACTGGGTGGCACACCGTGCTCGGCGCCACAGGTCGCCGAGCCTCAGGGCGAGGCGATCGCCTTCTCTGCCAACGGTGACCGCTACTTCACGTCGGGCGAGGTCCAGTTGGCGCGCCAGTCTGCCGCAATCGCCGCAACCGATCCGCTGCCCCTGGCGCGCTTCGACATCGCCCCGCTGCCGACAGCCGCCCCGACGACCACCGTCGCCCCGACCAGCACGACGATGGCGCCGACCACCACCGTGGCACCGACGACGACCGAAACTCCGGCCACCACGGCGGCGCCGACAACAACGGCAGCCGTGGTGGCCTCGGTGACGACAGTCGCGCCGGCCACCACCAGCACGTCAATTTCGACGCGGCCCACCACCAACTCGAGCAGCCACTGGTGGCTGTGGTCGGGCATCGGATTGATCGCCATCGGCATCGGCCTTGCCCTGCTGCTGCCTCGCCGGCGCAGGCCGCGCCGGGTCTGAACGCGGACGCCGAGACAGAGGGTGTGGGAACATGGTCAGCCATCGACCCCGAGGATGGCCATGCCGAGCTCTGAGTCCCGCGACCCTCACCCGGGTGCCGGGCGGATCCCCGACGACACGGTCGGCGCATTCATGGGCGAGCCGCGGCTCCTCGTGGCCGGCGCCGGCAACGGCGTGCTGGCGGACCGGACGCTCGCCGTCAAGGACCTCTTCGACGTCGCCGGCACGGTGACCGGGGCGGGCAACCCGACCTTCGCTGCGGGCCGCTCGCCTGCATCCGCGAACGCTCCCGCCGTGGAGGCGCTCGTGCGAGCCGGTGCGTCCGTCGTCGGCAAGACGATCACGGACGAGCTGGCGTACTCGCTGGCAGGGACCAACGTCCACTACGGCACGCCGCGCAACGTGAACGCACCGGGCAGGATCCCGGGCGGATCGTCGGCAGGCTCGGCGGCCGCGATCGGAGCGGGTCTCGTCGACCTGGCCCTCGGAACCGACACCGGCGGCTCGATCCGCGTGCCGTCGAGCTACTGCGGCATCTACGGATGGCGACCGACGCACGGCGCAGTCTCGGCTGACGGGGTGGTGCCCTTGGCGCCCTCGTTCGACTCGATGGGACTGTTCGCCCGTGATCCGTTCCTGCTCGCCACCGCGGCCGAGGTGCTGCTGTCGCCGGCGCCCAGCCCGCCGCGCGCGGTGCTGACGATCCGCCTCGCGCTGATCGCGGAGGCGCTGCCGGGGATGCCCGACGGCGTGGCTGCTGCGCTCGCCCATCTCGTCACGCAACTCAGCGGGTCTCACGACGCCCCAACGATCGCGCTCGGGATCGATCTCGACCACGCGGGAGGCGTGTTCCGTACCCTCCAGGGCGCGGAGGCGTGGGCCACCCACGGCGCCTGGATCACGGCGACGCAACCGCAGTTCGGGCCGGGCATCGCGGCCCGTTTCCGCGCCGCCTCACTCGTGACGGCGGAGCAGGTCGCGATCGCGCAGCCGGAACGGCAGCGGGTCACCGAGCTGATGCAGGCCGCAACCGCTGACGGCATGATCCTGGTGATGCCGGCGGCGAACGGTCCGGCGCCACCCATCGATGCCTCGGCCGCGGCCACCGGACGTCAACGTGCTCAGAACCTGCGCCTCACCTGCCTGGCCGGCCTTGCCCGGCTCCCGGTCGTGGTCGCTCCCCTGCTCCGCACCGAGGGCATGCCGCTGGGCGTCGCCTTCGTCGGCGCGTCGGGGTCGGACCGTCGGCTCCTCGCCTCGGTCGAGCAACTCGTCGCTCAGCTGGCCGTCGAGCCGTAGACCTCGAGCGCTGCGTCGATCCCGCCGCCCTGTGGTGTCGGGTGTCCGTTGCGGCGCAACACCTGCTCCAACGCGGCCAGCGTGGTCAGCACGGCATCGGTGCGCGCGTTGTAGCCCATCGTGCCGATCCGCCAGATCTTGCCGTGCAGCGGACCGAACGACGTGCCGATCTCGATGCCGAACTGCTCGAGCAGCTCCCCCCTGGCGCGGTCGCCGTCGACACCCTCCGGGATGTGGACGCCGACGACGTTGTTCATCTTGTGCGACACGTCACCGAACACGGCCAGCCCCAAGCCGAGAACGCCGGCGAGCATCGCCTCGCCGTGCAGGCGGTGACGCTCGATCGTCTCGTCGAGGCCGTCCTCGACGATGATCCGCGCGCACTCGCGGGCGGCGTACAGCATCGATGTCGCCTCGGTGTGGTGGTTCAACCGGCGTTCGCCCCAGTAGTCGAGCAGCATCGCGACGTCGAAGTAGTTCGAGCGGATGCGTGTCGCCGCCGTGGTCTCACCATCGGCCAGGAGGCCGGCTTCGATGGACTTGCGGCGGGTGATGACCTCGACGGCTCGGGGCGAGAACGTGACCGGCGCACTGCCCGACGGGCCGGCCAGGCACTTCTGCAAGCCAGCACTCACAGCGTCGACGTGCCACGCGTCGGCCTCGAACGTGTTCCCACCGAGCGAGGCCGTCACGTCGGCGTACAACAGAACGTCCTGCTCTCGGCACAGCCGGCCGAGATCGGCGAGCGGCTGGCACATCGTGGTCGATGTGTCGCCTTGCACCGTCGCCACCAGCTTCGGGCGGGTCCGCCGGATCGCTTCCTCGACCATCGCCGGATCGACGACCTGACCCCAGGGAACCTCGCAGATCTCCACCGTCGCGTCGCAGCGCTCGGCGATCTCACGCAGCAGGTGGCCGAAGCGCCCGAACACCGGGATCAGGACCGTGTCACCGGGCTCGATCAGCGAGACCAGCGCAGCCTCGATGCCCGCCCGTGCCGTGCCGTCGATCAGGAAGGTCGCCTCGTTGACGGTGGCGAACACCGCGCGGTACAGCGCCATCGTGTCGTTCATCGCCTGGGTCATCGCCGGATCGAACTGGCCGATCAGTTGCGCGGACATCGCGCGCAGCACCCGTGGATCGGCGTTGATCGGGCCGGGACCCATCAGCAGCCGTGGTGGCGGGTTGAACGTTGCGAAGGTGCTCATGCGTCCGCCAGTGGGCCAGGGGGTGGAAACGTGTCGATCCAGTGCTGGGCGATGTCCGTGCGACGACAGACCCACACGTGATCGTGCGATGTGATGTGTTCGATGAGGCGCTGCAATGCGGCGAACCGCGCCGGTCGACCGATGACCCGGGCGTGGAGCCCGATCGAGAGCATCTTCGGGTGCTCGATCCCCTCCTCGTACAGCACGTCGAACGCGTCACGGCAATAGGTGAAGAACTGCTCGCCGGAGTTGAATCCCTGTGGCGTGACGAAGCGCATGTCATTGGTGTCCAGGGTGTACGGGATGACGAGGTGCGGGCGGCCGGCGGCGCTGGTCCAGTACGGCAGGTCGTCGGCATAGGAGTCCGAGTCGTACAGGAACCCGCCGTGCTCGACGACGAGCTCGCGGGTGCGCGGCGAATCGCGACCGGTGTACCAACCGGTGGGCGGGCTACCCGTGAGCTCGGTGAGGATCCGCACGCCCTCAGCCATGTGCGCCCGCTCGGTCTCCACGTCGATGTCCTGGTAGCTGATCCAACGCAGGCCGTGACACGCGATCTCATGCCCGGCGTCGACGATCGCCCTGGTGACGAGCGGGTTCGCCTGGAGGGCACGGGCGACGCCGAACACCGTCAGCGGCAGGTCGCGCTTCTCGAACAGTCGCAGGATCCGCCACACCCCCGCCCGGGACCCGTACTCGTACAGCGACTCCATGCTCATGTGCCGGTCGGCGAACGGTTGAGCCGCCACGATCTCGGACAGGAACGTCTCCGACGCCGGGTCGCCGTAGATCACGTTGTTCTCGGCGCCCTCCTCCACGTTGAGCACGAAGGACACGGCGATGCGCGCACCCGCCGGCCATTGCGGATTCGGCGGCGTCGCGCCGTAGCCGAGCAGGTCGCGGCGCGGACCGCCGGCGAGGTCGGTGGTGCCCCAGCGTGGGATCGCACCCTCGGTCATTCCGCGCCGCCTCGCCCGGTGACGGGAACGACGTCGAGGGCGAGGATCGTGTCGAGCAGCGCCTGTGCGCCGAGTGCCAACTGGGCGTGATCGGTGTCCTCGGTCGGTGAGTGGCTGACCCCGCCGACGCTCGGCACGAAGATCATCGCCATCGGCACGTGGTGACCGAGGATCTGCGCGTCGTGGCCGGCGCCGCTGGGCAGGCGCACCCACTCGGCGCCAGTGGACGCGACGACTCGCTCGATGGTGTCGACGATCTTCGGATCGGCGTGGGTGGGCTGCACCCGCTGACCCCATCGCAACGACACCTCGACGGAGCGCCGCGTCGCGATCTCGTCGGCGATCGCCTGGACCACCGGCATCGCAGCATCCAGGCGGCCGCTGTCCTCGTCGCGGAACTCCGCGCCGAGTGCTACTCGACCCGGAACCACGTTGCGCACGTTCGGCCGGACCTCGAGATGTCCGCACGTCGCCACCCGCACCGAGTCCTCGCGGTTCGGGAGCTGTTCGAAGGCGAGCACGAACTCGGCGGCTGCCGCGAGCGCGTCATGGCGGAGCGCCATCGGCGTCGTGCCGGCGTGGTTCGACGCGCCGCGGACGTCGACATCGAGCCCCTGGCGGCCCGTGATCGCGTCGACGACACCCAACACGGCACCGCCGGCCGCCAGAACCGGACCCTGCTCGATGTGCAGCTCGACCAAACCGCTCACACGGGTCAGGTCCCATGCCGCGCTGGCGAGATCATCGGGATCTCCCCCGGCGCCCGCGATGCGGTCGGCGAGCCTCACGCCCGCGTCGTCCGGCGCGGCGAGCTCCGCCGCGTCCAGCTGGCCCAGCAACGCTCGGCTGCCCGTCATGCCGCGCGTGCCCCGCGCGCCTTCCTCGTTGGCGAACGCCACGACCGCGAGGCCCTGGGAGAGCTCGGTCGATGCGTCCGCCAGCGCGGTGGCGACCTCGACCGCTGCCACGACCCCGTAGGCGCCATCGAGCCAGCCGCCGTCGACGACCGTGTCGAGGTGGCTGCCGCTGACCAACCACGTGGTGGCCGCGCCGGCCCGACGACCGACGAGGTTGGCTGCCGCGTCGACAGTCACAGTGAGCCCGGCAGCCCTCATCCATCCAGCGACCAGATCTCTGGCGCGCACATCGTCGGCGCCGAACGCCTCACGGGTGACGCCGCCTCCGGCGGACGCGCCGATGCCACGCAGCTCGGTCAGTCGGGCGATCAGCCGATCGGCGTCGATCCGCACGGCGCCCGGGCTCACGGCGCCACCAGCTGCTCGATCCGCAGCGCAGCGATCCGACGGACCTCGATCATCGCTGTCGCGCGCTCGGTGGCCGCCGAGTTCTCCAGACGCGTGGTCAGCGCTGCGTCGATGTCGTCGACCGTGAGGCCGCGGACCGCGATGATGAAGGGGAAGCCGAACTTCTCCAGGTACCGCGCGTTGTCGATGCGCAGCCGCTCGCGCCGACCGGACTCGATCTCGCTCAGCCCGGCCGATGCCTGCTCGTCCTGGGACGCCTTCGCCATCGGCCCGGTCGCGCCGAGCACCGGGTGGACGCGCAACAGCGCCAGTGCGGCCTCGTCGTCGAGGGCCGCAGCAGCCTCGTCGAACGCGGCGATCACATCGGCGCGAGCGGCGAACGGGCACCGTGCGTACGCGGCCGCTGCCAGTTGTGGTGACGATTCGTACACTGCGCCGAACGTGTGCACGAAGCGGTCGCGGTCGAGCATGCTGACCGCATCGGCGGTGAGGAGTGGCGGGGCCATGGTCAGCTGCCCCGGTAGGTGGTGTAGGACCACGGGGACACGAGCAGTGCGACGTGCACGTGGACGTCGGATTCGGCGACCTTGAACTGGACAGGAACGTCGGCGAAGAACGTGGACGTCCCGTCGGCCAGCGTGCGGGCGAAGTACTCCCCCACGCCGTATGTCACTTCGTACGTACCGGCGCGCATGGTGTCCGGCCCCAGCAACGGTGCGTCGGTGCGGCCGTCGGCGTTGGTCACGGTGTCGACGAGCGACTCGCGAGAGGTGCCATCAAGACGTGTGAGGGTGAGCCGCATTCCGCCGGCGGGCACGCCGCGACCGACATCCAGCACGTGCGCGGTGAGGCGTGCCTCGGCGCCGCCTGCGCTCATCGACACGGACCGGCGAGGATCGAGTCGCAGATCCCGTTGATGATCGTCTCGCCGTCTTCGGCCGCCAGCTCGCGGTACCAGTCGGCCGTCTTCACGGGATCGTGGCCATGGGTGATGTGGGCTCGCTTGGTGGCCCGGGCGATGATCTGCGCCGCGCGGGGCACGCGCTCGGCGGAGAAGCGGGCCAGCGCATCGGCAACGCCGATGCTGGTCGTGGTCAGGTAGTTCGCCAGCACCAGCGCATCCTCCATCGCCAGGCAACCCCCCTGGCCGAGGTCCGGTGCCGTGGTGTGCGCGGCGTCGCCGATCAGCACGACCCGCCCGCGGGCGAAGGACTGGATCGGATCGTGCGAGTGGATGGACACCGATGCGGTGCCGCTCGGATCGATGGAGTCGATCAGGTGCTGCACCTCTGCGCCCCAGCCGGCGAAGTGGTGGCGCAGGAGCTGCTGCGGTTCTTCGCGGCTCGGCAGCGGGTCAGCGGTGGGCACGTCGAAGAAGAAGTACTGGCCGTCACGGACGGGCATCGTCGACACCCGCTTGTGCTCGCCGACGAACACCGTCCACGCCGACGGGGCACCCAGCGCCGCGCTGTCGGGCACGATGCCGTTCCAGTTGTGGTAGCCGACGTAGTGGCGCTCGATCTCGGTGCCCACGACGTACGGCCGCACACGCGAATGCGTGCCGTCGGCCGCGACGACGAGATCCCCCTCGAGCCGCTCACCGGCCTCGGTGGTGACCACGACGCCATCGGGCAGATCCTCGACACCCACGCATCGGTGACCGAGCGTGACGCGGTCGCCGACCGCGTCGAGCAGCAACGCCTGGAGGTCCGAACGACGCACGGGATACGGACGCTCACCGACGCGGTCGACCAGTGGCGCGAGGCTGAAGTCGCAGAGCAGGTCACCGACGAGATCGCGGTAGCAGAGCCGTTCCATCTGACCGCCCACCGCTGCGACCTCGGCTCCGAGGCCGAGCGCGTTGAGCACCTTGACCCCGTTCGACCACAACGAGATGCCCGCGCCGACGGGGCGCAGCTCTCGCGACTGATCGATGACCCTGACCCGATGCCCCGTGCGCAGCAGCGCGACTGCAGTGGTCAATCCCCCGATGCCTGCGCCGACGACGATGACATCAAGATCTTGCAAGAGGGGGCTCCCGGTGGTCGGTGATCAGGCCTGGACGTTGCTCCTGCCACTCTACGCGAGCCTCCCCGCTCGCGGCCTCAAAACGACGCTGCCGCCCCGCTTCAACTCCTTGCAACACCTGCTTCTCCGGTGAAGTACATTGCCGCGCCATGGGGGAAGTGAAAAGTGGAGCGCGCTTGACGCGCGCGCATGGAGATCTGGAGAGCCACATCCGTGGGCGGGTCATCGAGGTGTTGCTCGGTGCCGTGCTCGCGGGTGGAATGACCGGGATGTTCGTCGTCGCGGAGACGAACTTCGCTGTCGACGCGCCACTCGTGATCGGTGAGCGGCAACCGGCACGCAGCGTCGAACGCCTGCTGTCGGCCGACTACGTGACGTCCGATGCGGGTTGCCTCGAAGACCGCTCGGCCGAGGGCCTCGACCAGTACTTC
>JAOBWO010000451.1 GCA_025463415.1 Acidimicrobiales bacterium
CGACGCACGGACTCGTTGGTCGGGGTGGTGACCGCTTCGTCGTAGGCGTTGGTGTGGAGGCTGTTCGCGTTGTCGTAGATCGCGCACAGCGCCTGCAGCGTGGTGCGGATGTCGTTGAACGCCATCTCCTGCGCGTGCAGCGAGCGGCCGCTCGTCTGCACGTGGTACTTCAGCTTCTGCGAGCGGTCGTTCGCGCCGTAGCGGTCGCGCATGGCGATCGCCCAGATGCGGCGCGCGACGCGGCCGAGCACGGTGTACTCGGGGTCCATCCCGTTGGAGAAGAAGAAGCTCAGGTTCGGCGCGAAGTCGTCGACGTCCATGCCGCGAGCGAGGTACGACTCGACGTAGGTGAACCCGTTCGACAGCGTGAACGCGAGCTGGCTGATCGGGTTCGCTCCGGCTTCGGCGATGTGGTAGCCGGAGATCGACACGGAGTAGAAGTTGCGCACGTCGTGCTCGACGAACCACTGCGCGATGTCGGCCATCACACCGAGACTGAACTCGGTCGAGAAGATGCACGTGTTCTGGCCCTGGTCCTCCTTGAGGATGTCGGCCTGCACGGTGCCGCGCACGGTGCGCAAGGTGCGGGCGCGGACCTCAGCAGCTTCCGATTCGTCGGCATCGCGTCCGTGTTCGGCGGCGAACGCGGCGAGCTGCTGGTCGATCGCCGTGCACACGAACATCGCCAGGATCGTCGGTGCCGGACCGTTGATCGTCATCGACACCGACGTCGCCGGGCTGCACAGATCGAACCCGTCGAACAGCACCTTCATGTCGTCGAGCGTCGCGATCGAGACACCGGAGTTGCCGACCTTGCCGTAGATGTCGGGGCGCTCGGCCGGGTCGAACCCGTACAGCGTCACCGAGTCGAACGCGGTCGAGAGTCGAGTCGCGGGCTGGCCCTCCGACAGCAGCTTGAACCGGCGGTTCGTGCGCGCCGGACCACCCTCGCCGGCGAACATGCGCGCCGGGTCCTCGCCCTCGCGCTTGAACGGGAACACGCCGGCCGTGTACGGGAAGTGGCCCGGCAGGTTCTCGCTGCGCAGCCAGCGGACGAGGGCGCCGTGGTCGTCGAACCGAGGCAGCGACAACTTCGGCACCAGCGTGCCGGACAACGACGCACGCACCGCGCGATCCAGGCCGGCCAGCTCGGCACGCCGCTGCGGCCACGCCTCCAACAACCCCTGGACGTCGCGGTCCAGCTGCGTGCGGTTGTCGACCGCGAGCCCAACGACATCAGCGGCCGCAGCGCCGAGACCCCGGTCCTCCAGGAGCCGCGCGGTCGCGTCGAGCTGCTGTTGACGCTGGGCGACCTCCGCCTGGGCGGCGGTTCGGGCGTGGTAGCCGCGCACGGTCTCGGCGATCTCGGCCAGGTACCGCTGCCGGGCGGGGGGCACGATCACGCCGGCGTTGGTCGATGTGCGCACGATCGTGTCGTCGGGGTGACCCTCGGTGGGCAGGCCGCGTGGCGCGAGCAACGTCACCAGGTGCCGGTGCAGCGCCGTCACCCCGTCGTCGTTGAAGCGGGATGCGATCGTGCCGAACACGGGCAGCAGGCTCTGGTCCACATTGAACAGCTCGCGGTTCCGGGCGTACTGCCGGCGCACGTCGCGCAACGCATCCTCCGCGCCGCGACGCTCGAACTTGTTGATCACGATCACCTCGGCGAAGTCGAGCATGTCGATCTTCTCGAGCTGCGACGCGGCGCCGAACTCGGGCGTCATCACGTACAGCGGCACGTCGACGTGCGGCACGATCGCAGCGTCGCCCTGGCCGATGCCCGGCGTCTCGACCACCACGAGATCGGCTCCCCATGCCTTGGCCGCGGCGATCACCACGTCCAGGCAGTCGGGCACCTCGGCGCCGGCAGCGCGCGTCGCCAGCGAGCGGAAGAACACGCTCGGGCTGTCGATCGCGTTCATCCGGATCCGGTCACCGAGGAGCGCACCTCCGCCTCGACGGCGGGTCGGGTCGACAGCGATCACCGCGATCTTGAGCTTGTCGCCCTGAGCGAGGCGGAACCGCCGGAGCAGTTCGTCCGTCAGCGACGACTTGCCCGAGCCGCCGGTGCCGGTGATGCCGAGCACGGGCACGACCCGGTTCGCCGCTGCGGTGGTGATCGCGGCGCGGAGGGCGTCCGGCGCATCGCCACTCTCCAGCACGGTGATCGCGCGCGCCAACGCTCGCTCGGAGCCACCGAGGAGATCCTCGACCGTCCGGTCCGCGTCGGTCGGGCCGGCGAGCTCGAGCGACCGATCCGATTCGCGGATCATCGAGTTGACCATCTCCGCCAACCCCATCCGCTGACCGTCGTGCGGCGAGAAGATGCGTGCGACGCCGCGCGACTGCAACAGCTCGATCTCCTCGGCGACGATCACGCCACCGCCACCGCCGTAGATCCGCACGTCGCTGCGACCTTCGTCGCGCAGCCGATCGAGCAGGTAGGTGAAGTACTCGACGTGGCCGCCCTGGTAAGAGCTGATCGCCAGGGCGTGCGCGTCTTCCTGCACGGCTGCGCGGACGATCTCGTCGACCGAGCGGTTGTGCCCGAGGTGGATCACCTCCGCGCCTTGTGCCTGCAGAATGCGGCGCATGATGTTGATCGACGCGTCGTGCCCGTCGAACAGGCTGGCAGCCGTCACGAAGCGAACCGGATGGACCGGCCGATACAGGTTCCCGGAACTCGTCATGCGCTCACATTAGTTGGACGTCAAAGCATTTACCATCCCTCGTCGATGCGGGCGAGGTGTGCCGAACGACGGGCGGCAGCCATGGCACTCGCGACGAGCACAGCGAAGGCGACGACGTACCACGCGGAGACGACGCCGAGTCCGACGCGATCAGCTGCGATGCCGGCGATGACGACGGGCAGGCTCATGGCCACGTAGCAGACGGACAAGAACGCCGACATCACGCCGCCCCGGGCATGTGCGGGTGCGATCCGCAAGATCGTGGCCATCGTGCTCATCTGCACGAGGCCGGCCCCGAGGCCGGTGACCACCGAGCCCGCGAGCGCCACCGCCAGCGAGTCGACGAGCGTCGAGCCGACCATCAGCGCCATGCCCGAGACGAGCACGACGAGTGCGGTGTGCAGCGCACGTGAGGAGTGCCGCTTGCGGAACGCCAGCTGGGACGTGCCGTTCGAGGCCACCATCAGCGCGGCGAACAGCCCGGCGACGATCGGCTGGGTGATGTGCACACCGAGCTCGGCGTGCAGGAACGAGGGTGACAGGCCGAACACCCAGCCGGTTGCCATCCATCCCGTCGCGGCGGCGAGCGCCGTGGCGAGGAACATCGGGCGGATGGCCGCAGGCACGTGCAGGAGCGGGACCCGGGGCACCGTGGCGCCGGAACCAACAGGCTTGGTCTCGGGGATCCGCAGCAACACGACGAACAGGATCGCCGCGACGACGATGTCGAGCACGTAGGGCGACACGGTCGGCCACGGCGTCACGGTGGCGAGGACACCGCTGACGAGCGGCCCGAGCGCCAGACCGATCGCCGCCGCCAGCGTCGCTGCCAGCGCACCACCATCGGAGCTCTGCTTCGGGTGGAGCTCACGGATCGCCACCGACGCCGCCGACATCACCATGCCACCCGCCACGCCGTAGATGATCTCGCCGGCGAACAGCCAGCCGACGCTGCGGGCCGACGCGAACGCGAGCGAGCTGATCGCCGTGATCGCGATGCCGGTCGCCAACACGGGCCGCCGGCCGAGACGATCGGTCAGCCGCCCGAGCGTCAACATCGACGGGATGAGGGCGAGCACGTACACGCCGAAGAGCAGGGTCACGGTGCCCGACCCGAAGCCGTAGTGGCGGGCGTACACCGGGAACAGTGGCGTCGGGAAGTTGCTCGCCGCCAGCAGCAGCGTCTGCGTCGCTGCGACGGCGAAGAAGCTGGTGCGCAGCGACCACGTCCGCCGCGTCGAGGAGAACGGTGCGTCGGTCGCGTCTGCCAGTTCGGTGTCCAGGGTGATGCTGCTCATCGCGGCCTCCAGGGTCAGACGAACAGACAGGTCTGTCTGTTCGCTGGCGTTGACTCTAGACAGACCTGTCTGTATAGTCAACCCCATGGCAATGAAGATCTCCTCGAGGGCCGACGATGCGCACGTCTCCGGGCAGCGCACCGCACGCGACCGGTTGCTCGACGCCGCGGACGAGCTCTTCTACGAAGACGGCGTGCTGTCGGTCGGCATCGACCGGATCATCGAACGCGCCGGGGTCGCCAAGGCCACCCTGTACAGCGTCTTCGGCAGCAAGGACGAGCTGATCAGGGCGTACCTGCATCGCCGGCACGTCGCCCGTGAAGCACGCATCAACGCGAAGCTGGCGCTCTACGACTCGCCGCGCGACAAGCTGCTCGCGCTGTTCGAGGTGCTCGACGACCTCTTCGCCGATCGGACCTTCCGCGGCTGCGCCTTCCTGAATGCCAGCGCCGAATCCCATCCGGGCAGCACGATCGCCGAGGTGTCCGACGAGTACCGCGCCTGGATGCGCACGCTCATCGTCGGGCTCGCCACCGATGCCGGGGCCAGGGATCCGATGCAGCTCGCCGAGCAGCTCACCCTGCTGTACGACGGAGCGATCGTCGGGGCGAAGATGGATCGCAACGCAGGCATCGCCGCAGCAGCCCGCGCAGTCGCCGAGACGCTCGTCGACGCCGCGATCGCCGGCTGAGCCGTCACTCCCCCGTCGTGCCGTCGAGGTACTCGCGCAGGATGTCCATGTGGCCGAGATGTCGGGCCGTCTCCTCGATCAGGTGCAGGTAGGCGAAGCGAAGGTTGAACGGCCGGCGGGCGTTGGCGGCGAGATCGTCCAGTCCGTGCCCGGCGGCGGCTCGGCGCGACCGCTCGCACGATGTGCGGTAGAGCTCGACCAGGTCCTCCAGCGAGTCGTGCAACGCACTGGTGAAGTCCCAATCCGGGTCGTCGGGGGGCGCCGATGCCCACGGCTCGGGCTCCGGCGATCCGGCGAACCTGCCGTCGAACCACGCGGCCTCGACGAGGGCGAGGTGCTTCAGCACACCGGCGAGGGTGGTGCCGGTGCGCACGGGCGACGTGCGCGCGGTGCGCAGTGACAGATCCGTGACCTTGCGCAGCACGGCCGCCCGATACCACTCGAGCATGGTCGTGAGCAGCTCCAGCTCGTCGGCGACGAAGATCCCCGGCGGGAAGTCCTCGTCCGGCATCGGCCCGCCGATCGGGTTGCCGCGCTCGGTCTCCGATCGTTCGACGCAGAGCTCGTTGCCCTCCGGATCGGCCAGCACGACCCAGCCGCGACCGTCTGGCATGCGTTGATCGTCGACGAGGGTGGCGCCGTGGCCGAGCAACGTCGCGACGGTGTCGTCGCGGGTCTGGACCGGCTGGATGTCGAGGTGCACCCGGTTCTTGATCGACTTCGGCTCGGGCACCGCGATGAACAGGAGTGTCGGGTGCCGCGCCAGCGGGTCGTTGATCGCCACCTCCCGATCGGTCGCCTGGGGCGGGTCGTCAGGATCGTCCACGAAGCCGAGCGCGGCCACCCAGAACCGGGAGAGCGCATACGGATCGGCGCAGTCGATGGTGATGTGGCGGATGCGTGGCAGGCCGGGTGGCGGCATCAGGGGGCTCCTTCGCCGGTGGTGGATGTGACAGAGACGGCCGGCGTTGCGCGGAAGCGGGCCAGACCATGGACGAGCAGGCCGGCCGAGAGCCCCCAGAACGGGCTGCTGATGCCGAACGCAGTGGCTCCGGACGCGCTGACGACGAGCGTGACGACCGCCGCGTCGCGCAGCGCATGGTCCGCCATCGCCGCGTGCAGCGCGCCGGCGAGCGCGCCGAGCAGGGCCAGGCCGGCCACGGCCGACACGAGGATCGGCGGCGCCACCGCGACGGCCGCCGTGGCCAGCGCGGCGAACAGCCCGAGCACGATGTACGCCGCGCCCGACGACGCTGCCGCGATCCATCGCTTGTCCGGCTCGGGGTCCGCATCGGGTCCCGCGACCATCGCCGCCGTGAGCGCGGCGAGGTTGACACCGTGGACACCGAAAGGAGCGCCGACCGCGGTGGCAGCGCCCGTCGACACCATCAGCGGCCCGAGGTCGGGCCGGTACCCGAACGACCGCAGGACCGCCATCCCCGCTACGTTCTGCGAGGCCATCGTCACGATGAACAACGGCACGCCGAGCCCGATCAGCGTGCGCGCGTCGAATGCCGGCGCGTTCAGGGTGAGCCGCGGCCAGATGCGCGAGAGGCTGCCGAACGCGGCATGGTGCCCGAATGCGACCGACACCACGGCGGCAACGAGCGCGCCGGGCACCGCCCACCGCCGGGCGAACCGCAGGAGCAACAGCCACGCGATCACCACGGGGATCGTGAGGCGAGGTTGCTCGACGACCGACTTCGCCGGCGTCAGGCAGACGGGCAGCAGCACACCGGCCAGCAGCGCGCTGGCGAGGGGTCCCGGGATCGCGCCGATCCCACGCGACAGCGGCTTCCAGACGCCGGCGATCACCGTCAGCAACCCGGCGAGGACGAACGCCCCGAGCGCGGCGCGATATCCGCCGTGGACCATCCCGCCGGACACCATCAGCGCCGCGCCCGGCGTGGACCAGGCTGCCGCGATCGGCATCTTGGTTCGCCAGCTGGAGAAGATGCCGACGCAGCCCATCAGGATCGACAGGACGAGCAAGCCCGACGCGGCCTGGGCGTCCGACGCGCCGACGGCGCGCAACCCCGCCAGCACGACCGTGAACGAGCTCGAGAACCCGACGAGCGCGGCGATGATGCCGGCGATGACCGGCTGAGGACGCATGCGCGAGCTCATCGTGTGAACGACCCGGCGCGGTCGGCGGCGACGGGCATCATCAGCAGGTTCCACAGCTGCGCGCCGCGTGCCCCGGCGCTGTAGCGGTGCGCACCGTCTGCCTCGAACCATGCCGCGTCGCCCGCCTTGAGGCTGACCTCCTCGGCAACAGGCCCGACGACTGCGCTGCCCCGGGCGCACATCACGATCTCCTCGGTGCCGGGAAGGTGCGGTGCCGCGTCGTGGCTCGAGTTGGCGGGCAGGTCGATCTCGAACAGCTCGGTGCGGTGACCTCTGGCGTCGGCGTGCACGAGCCACGCCGCGAGACCCGAGTGGCCACGCAGCGTCTGTCCGGTGCGCGAGGCGACGCGGCGGACCCGTGGCTGACTGTCCGATTCGAGCAGTGACCCGAGCGGCACGTCGAGCGCTTGGGAGATCCGCCACAGCGTCTCGATCGACGGGTTCCCTGAGCCGCGCTCCAGCCGGGACAGGATCGATTTGGAGAGGCCGGCCCGTTCAGCGACGTCACCGAGCGAGAGACCGCGCTCCAGACGCGCCGTCCGAACGGCACGACCGAGTTGCCCGGACAGTTCACTGGAGTTCACGATCGTTGATCATACGCAACGGCGCGTGGCCCGCAGGGGTTGGCCGCCGGCTGCTCAAACGCGCTCGGGTGCGGCCGCCGATCCGGCCGTGCCGGACGGCGATCTCGCGTCCGATCTCGCCGAGCGCCTCGCGCAGCGACTCAGGCCGGAGGACCTCCACCTCGAGACCGAACGTCAGCACGTCGAGCAGCGCGACGTCCACCGTGGAGATCGGGAACGACGCCTCGACCCAACCGTCCCGATCCGGTGCCGACACCTTCGCCCGCCGGATGCGCAGGCCCGCGGGACGAGCCGACAGCACCGCCATCCGCCGCCCGAGCGGCGACAGCAACACGACCGCTCGCGACATCGTGCGCCCGGCGCCGCGGACCGCGGCGGCGGGCGTTGCGTTCGACAGGTCAGGGAAGGCGAGGGGCGCGGCGTCGAGCAGGGCGATGCCGCCCTTCGGACCGCGCACTGCGTAGATCGGCACTCCGGCGCCACTCAACGACTCGACATCGCGCAGCACCGTTCGCGTCGAGACCTCGAGCTCGGTGGCCAGCTCGCCCACCGTGAGCAGTCCCCGGGTCTGCAGCAGTCGCAGCATCTGCACGAGCCGACCTGCACGCATCGCGCGCCTCCTTCGTTGTACATGACAGTAGATGTCATGTATCGATGAACATACTCAGCGGATGAGCGACAACGGAACGACGAGCAGTGCCAGCGGAGCGGGAACGGCCGAGGATCCCTGGATCCTCTCGACACCTCCAGGTGGGTCCGAGTTCGAGGCCTGGCGGGACGAGGCCGCTGACCCGCCGGCACTCGTCGTCCAGGTCGGCACCACGCAGCTGCGCTACCACCTGCGCTGCATCGACGACCTCCATCAGCTCCTGGTCGGCGCTGGCGACTGGATCGCACTCGGCAATGCCGACGAGCAGAAGGAGGCCAAGCCGGACACGGTCGAGGCCTGGGGTCGCTCGGCCGACAACCCGGTCGGGGGCTGGTACGGCTTGAAGAAGGGCCTCCGCGGACGCTTCGCGAACTACGTGCCGCCGGTGCTGGAGGTGCTCGGCCTGGCCGAGGTGGAGCACAACGCGCGCAACAACCGGATGCGCGCTGCGAGCTGAGTCAGAGCTTTGCCGAGATCGCGTTCGTCGCAATGAGCACCGCAGTGACCACAGCGACCGTGATCCGGTAGTAGCCGAAGTTCCGCAGCGGCCTGGTGTTCAGATAGCTGACCAGCCAGCGCACCGCGGCAACCGCAGCCACGAATGCCACGAGCGCGCCGAGCAGTGGCGTGAGGATCCCGTAGTCGTGGATCAGCGTGTGGCCATCTTTGGCGAGGTCAAGTGCTGTCGCGGCGGACAGGGTGGCGAGGCCGAGGAGGAAGCTGAACTCGACCGCGGCACCGATGTCGAGCCCCACGGCGAGGGCGGCGACGATGGTGACGAGGCTGCGGCTGACGCCGGGCCACAGGGCCAGCGCCTGGGCGAAGCCGATGATCGCCGCGCTGCGCACCGTCAATTCGGTCAACGTCTTCGTCCCATGCTTCGGCTTCCAGACGAGCAGGAACACACCACCGACCGCCCACGCACCGACGACCGGCCAGGGAGCGAAGAGGTGGGCTTTGATCTTGTGGTCCAACGCGCCGCCGATGATCGCGGCCGGGATGAACGCGACGATGAGACGGATGAGCAGGGTTCGCCCCTCGGCGTCCCTGCCGACCGCGCCCTGCACGAGGTGCACGATCCGGTTGCGGTACAGCGCGACCACGGCCAGGATCGCGCCGAACTGGATCGCGATCGCGTAGGTGTCAGCCGCAGTCTTGCCGGCGCCACTGCCGAGGTGGAGCAGCCGCTGGGTGATCAACAGGTGGCCCGTGGAGGAGACCGGGAGGAACTCGGTGATGCCCTCGACGAGGCCCATCACGATCGCCTTCGGCGCGCTCAACGGACCGGAACCGCTGGCGATCGCCAGCACCACGATCGCGACCGCGATCGCCGCACCGGCGATCAGCACCGCGCGATGTGTGCGCGGGTTGGCCGGGGTCTCGTCAGGAATGGTGGTGGTCATGCCACCTCGCAGCGTTGGAGCACCGAGCCAGTGTAGGAGGACGGCTCGCCGGCGGCCCTGCGCTCGCGGCGTCCTTCGTCAACTCTCGGTAAACGTCGTGTGCGCGAGAACGATCAGCTCCGCATCAGCCGAGCGATCGCCGCAGTCGCTTCCTCGATCTTCTCCTGCGCCTGTGGTCCGCCCTCCTGCACCGCATGGGCGACGCAGTGGCCGAGGTGGTCGTGCAGCAGACCGAGCGAGACCTGCTGGAGCGCCTTGGTGATCGCCGACACCTGGTCGAGGATGTCGATGCAGTAGCGATCCTCGTCGACCATCCGGGCGATGCCGCGCACCTGACCTTCGACGCGCGCCAGGCGCTTGGCGATGTCGGTCTTCTGCATGTCGTAGGCGGCGGCCATCGTTCACGCTCCTGTCGGTGTGATGTGGGTGGCCGTGTCGGCGGCCGGGGCGAACGTGGAGGTGAACCGGCGCAGGCGCAAGCTGTTGGTCACCACGAAGACGCTGGAGAACGCCATCGCCAGGCCGGCCAGCATGGGGTTGAGCAGACCGGCCGCCGCCAGGGGCAGCGCGGCGATGTTGTACGCGAAGGCCCAGAACAGGTTGCCCTTGATGGTCGCGAGGGTGCGTCGGGCGAGCCTGATCGCGTCGACCGCCGACCGGAGATCGCCGCGCACGAGGGTCAGGTCGCTCGCCTCCATCGCAGCGTCGGCGCCGGTGCCCATCGCCAGACCGAGGTCCGCGCGGGCCAGCGCGGCCGCATCGTTGACGCCGTCGCCCACCATCGCAACGACGTGCCCGGCCGCCTGCAGACGCTCGATCGCAGCCACCTTGTCGGCCGGCAGCACCTCGGCGATCACCTCGTCGATGCCGACTGCATCAGCAACTGCGCGCGCGGCGCGGGCGTTGTCGCCGGTGAGCAGCACGGGCCGCAGGCCGAGCGCGCGCAGACCCGCGACGGCTTCGGCCGACGTTGCCTTGACGACGTCGGAGACGACGAGCATGCCGCGCACGGCGCCGTCCCACCCGACGAACACGGGTGTGCACCCGGCCGCCTCGGCGACATCGCGCGCCGTTCGCAAGTCGTCGTCCAGCGGCAGTGCGCAGTCGGCCAGGAACCGCTCGCGGCCGACGACGACGGCGTGACCGTCGACCGTGCCGCGCACGCCGAGCCCCGCGGAGTTGGCGAAGGATTCGACCGCCGCCAGCACCGCTCCGCGCTGACGCGCACCCTCGGCGACCGCCCGCGCAATCGGGTGCTCGGAGGCGGCTTCCAGCGAGCCGGCCAACGTCAGGAGCTCCTCGGCGGAGACGCCGCGCGCGGGTACGACGTCGACGAGCGCCATCTTGCCCGTGGTGACGGTGCCGGTCTTGTCGAGCACGATCGTGTCGATCGCGCGTGTCGACTCCAGCACCTCCGGCCCCTTGATCAGGATGCCCAGCTGGGCGCCGCGCCCGGTGCTGACCATCAGTGCCGTCGGCGTCGCCAAACCCAAGGCGCAGGGGCAGGCGATGATCAACACCGAGACCGCAGCCGTGAACGCAGTCGTGGCCTTGCCGGTGCCGTCGACCACGAGCCAGAACGCGAGGGTGGCTCCTGCGAGCAGGATCACGACCGGCACGAACACGCCGGCGATGCGGTCGGCCAACCGTTGCACCGCGGCTTTGCCGGCCTGCGCGTCCTCCACCAGCCGAGCGATCTGGGCCAACGCTGTGTCGGAGCCGACCCGCGTCGCGCGGACCAGCAACCGTCCGCCGACGTTGACGGTCGCACCGGCCACTGCGTCGCCGGGCCCGACCTCGACCGGCACCGGTTCGCCTGTCAGCAGCGATGCGTCGATGGCCGACGTCCCGGACATCACGGTCCCGTCGGTGGCCACCTTCTCCCCGGGCCGGACGATGAAGACGTCGCCGACGGTGAGCTGCGCGATCGGAACCCGGACCTCGTCACCATCGCGCACCACCGCCACGTCCTTCGCGCCGAGCTGCAGCAGGGCGCGCAGCGCGGCACCGGAGCTGCGCTTGGCGCGCTCTTCGGCGAAACGGCCGGCGAGGATGAACACGGTGACGCCCGCGGCCACCTCGAGGTAGATCTGGCTCGAGCCCATGCCCCGCTCGGGTGTCAGCGAGAAGTGGTCGCGGAACCCCGGCTGCCCCGCGTCACCGAGGAACAGCGCGTAGAGCGACCACCCGAACGCAGCGATCGTGCCGACCGAGATCAGGGTGTCCATCGTGGCTGCGCCATGGCGGAGGTTGCTCCATGCCGCGCGGTGGAAGGGCCACGCGCCCCACACCACCACTGGGGCGGCGAGCGTCAGCGACAACCACTGCCAGGAATCGAACTGCAGCGCGGGAACCATTGCCAGCAGGACCACTGGCACAGCCAGCGCCGCCGAGCCGATCAACCGCTGACGCAGCGCGACAGACGCATGATCTGCAACGGCCGGCGGCACGACAGCCGGCACTCCCGGGGCGGCGGGGAGGGTCGCCGTGTAGCCCGCGGCCGCGACTTGATCGAGCAGATCCTGCGCTGTGACGCTCGCATCGCTCAGGACCACGGTGGCCTTCTCGGTGGCGTAGTTGACGCTGGCGGTGACCCCATCGAGCCGGTTGAGCCGCTTCTCGATCCGCATCGCACACGAAGCACAGGTCATCCCCTCGATGTCCAGCCGCACCTCCTCCCGCGCGGGTCCGGTGACGCTCACGGCTGCAGCTCGTAGCCCGCCTCGTCGATCGCCGCGGCGAGGACCGCTCGCGCGATCGGGGCGCTCGACTCCACGGTGACCACGCCGGTGGCGAGATCGACGTCGACCTTGCGGACGTCATCGAGCTTGGCCAGCTCCTCCGTCACCGCGGCCACGCAGTGCCCGCAGGTCAGCCCCACAACGGTGAAGGTCTCGACGGTGAAGGTCTCGATGCTCATGGCGCGCTGCTCCGATGCTCGGCGGATACCCCCACGGGGTACCGTTAGCCTAGTACCCCATGGGGGTATCGCCACCGGTGCGCGGTGATCAGTTGAAGTGGCCGGTGAGGCCGAGCACGAGCAGCACGATCACGAGGACCTCGGCGCCGCCGAGGACACCGACCACGAGCGTGTTGACCCCGCCGGCGGAGTGCTCGAGCACGGCCTCGGCAGGGTTGACCGGGTTGTAGAAGACCTGCACCGTCGCGCCGGGTACGTAGCGAGCCACCGTCGCCTCGGCGCCGGACGACCAACTGGTGCCGGCGACGCCACTGAAGTTCACGTTGTCGCTCGTCAGCTGCTGAGGACCGACCATGTACTGGTAGACGACCTCGGGTGCGTAGACCGTGGTGTGCGTCCCGTTCGAGTCCAGCGCCCGATGGCTGGTGACCGCCGACGAGACGATCCGGCCGGGTGCGATCGGCCACTGAGCACTGGCGCTGCCCTTGCGTGCCGAACGCAGGTTGCTGTACAGGATCGCCCCGATGATGAGGATGAACGGGATCGTCACCATCGCGACGATGAGACCGCCGAGGTTGCCGGTGTCGATCACGCGCCGAGTCAGTCGGTGGATTTCTCGGCTTGCGCCTCGCGGATCCGGCGGGTCAGCGTCGGCAACATGTTGCGGGCGATCTCGGGCGCGCGGTCGAGCAGGCTGACGAACTCGCGATGGGTGGCGACGTTGATCGTCATCGGCGACGTGGCGGTGACGGTGGCCGTGCGCGGTCCGCCGTCGATGATCGAGATCTCGCCGAAGAAGTCGCCCGGACCGACTGCGCCGATCTCCTTGCCGGCGCGAGTGACCGTCGCGCTGCCGTCGATGATGATGAAGAACTCCGGCGTGCCGGCTCCCTCTCGGACGAGCACGTGACCCTCCGCGACCTCGACCTCGGTCATCAGCCGCGACAGCTCCTGCAGGTCCTTGTCGGTGCATCCGGAGAACAACGGCACCGTGCGCAGCATCTCTGACTTCTCATCTCGGGTCATGGCTCACCAGGGTCGACGAGCGCCAGGCGGATCTCGGCGCAGGCGCGAATGGTAGTCGGCCACATCGCAGGCTGCGATGCATGCAGCGCTCGGTCGCAGTACCGTCGCCCCGTGACGGAGCCGACGATCCGGGCCGCGCGCGAGGACGACTTCGCGGCGATGGCGACCATCGCGACCGACGGCGATTCGCATGCCGACGACCCGTACTTCGCGTTCGTCGCTGCACAGGGATCACTGCGCGTCGCGACCACCGACGACGGAACGATTGTCGCGTTCGGCGGCACGATCCCGGTCGGCGAGTCGACGACGATGCTCACCGACCTCTTCGTGACACCCGCGTGTCGCGGCCGGCGGATCGGCAGCGCGCTGCTCGACGCGCTGTTCGCCGGGGCGCCGCGGCGGATGACCTTCAGCTCCAAGCACGCGGCTGCGTTGCCGGCCTACCGGCGGGCAGGGATGACACCGAGCTGGCGGTTGCTGTACCTGCGCGGCTCGGCGCCGGACGGGTTGCCGGAGCAGTTGGCCGGCGCATCGGCGCACGGCGCAGGGTCGCCGGCTCCCGTGGACTCGTCGGATGATCGGCCCGAGCTCGCCGACTGCTTCCGCAGCCTGGGAGCCGTCGTTCGGCCGGGCTCGATCGTGCTCGCTGATGCCGACGGGGTGAACATCGTCCGGCTGCGCGATCGACGCGGCGCCGATGCGTTCGACGAACTGCTGGCGTCGTTCGCGCCCGGGACGCCCGTCAGCTGTTGCGTGCCCGAGCACAGCCCCGTCGCTTTCCACGCCAGCGCGATCGGCTTCGTCGTCGTCGAGCACGACGTGTTCTGCGCGAGCCCCGGTGTCGAGATCCCGGTCGACCTCCACTGCCTGCACCCTGGCCTCGTCTGAGTGCATCGGCACCGTGCTCGTCGCACGATCGGAAAACCTGGGCTCCGAGGTGGAAACGTCGTGCAACATCCGCTAGCTTGCTGCAGAATTAATCACACACATTAATTATCTCCCCCGGAGGGTTCCATGGAGTTCGGCGTCTTTCTCAACGGTTACATCCCTGGGCCGGCCGCCCACTCGTCCCAGCACGAGCACCTGGAGCTGATGCGTGAGGCCCAGTACGTGGTCTTCGCGGACAAGCACAACTGGAAGTACGCCTGGTTCGGCGAGCACCACGCGCTCACCGAGTACAGCCACATGTCGGCCCCCGAGGTCATCATGGGCTGGGTCGCGGCGCAGACCGACTACATCCACCTGGGCACCGGCATCAACAGCCTGTCGCCGCGCAAGGAGCACCCGGCCCGGTTCGCCGAGCGTGCCGCGATGCTCGACCACTTCACCAACAACCGCTTCGAGTGGGGCACCGGGCGCGGTGCCGGCAGCCACGAGATGGCGCTGTTCAACATCCTCGACAAGGACTCCACCAAGCCCGAGTGGGCCGAGGTCGTCCGCGAGATCCCGCGCATGTGGGAGCAGTACGACTACGAGTTCCACGGCGACACGTTCACCGTGCCGTACCCGCACAACGTGCTGCCCAAGCCGTACGGCGCCGGCCACCCCCCGATCTTGGTCGCGTGCGGCAACCCCGGCACCTTCACCACCGCCGGCGAGATGGGCATCGGCGCGATCGCGTTCAACTTCGAGCCGATCTTCGCACTGCGCGGGCGGATCGAGGCCTACAAGAACGGTGCCGCCAACTGCACCTCGCCGATCGGCCAGTTCAAGAACGACAACGTGATGATCACCAACTCCGTGATCTGCTGCGACACCCGTCAGGAAGCCCGCAAGATCGCCCTCCGCAAGGGCCGCGGCTACCTGGTGACGATGGTGAACATGTACCACGACACGATGCCCAAGTCCCCGGACGCCATCGTCTGGCCCAACAGCCCAATGTCGCTGTACGACCTCATCCAGGACCCCAACGTGGATCCCGACGAGTTGCTCGACGGCATCATCGACGCCGGCTACATGCTCTGCGGCACGCCGGACGAGGTGTCGGAGCAGATCGCCCGCTGGGGCGACGTCGGCATGGACCAGCTCGTCTTCGGTCTGCCGATCGAGGGGCTGCACCACGAGGAGATCCTCGCAACGCTCGAGCTCTTCGGCGACAAGGTGATCCCCGAGTTCGACACGGATCGCACCCACTCCACCGACCGCTACCGGGCAACGGCGAAGCCGAAGTTCGCGCCGTTCAACAACCCGCTGCCGACCGATGTGGTCTGGCCGACGGTCCTCCCCGAGAGCGCCTTGCTGCCCCTCGGCTGACGACTTCGCCCCGACGCGACGCTGTCATCACATGTCGCCACTGCGGCGACACGTGATGACAGCCTTCGTCATCTGGGGGGAAGGGTCATGATCACCAGTAGTGGTGGCGACCGCCGACTTCGTGACCGCTGCGTCCGAGGACGAGCAGCACGACGCCGATCAGGGCGACCACGATCCCGGCGGTCCAGAGGATGCCGAGGCCGGTGATGAGTGCGAGCAACATGAGGATGAGTCCAGCGATGATCATGCTCTGGTTGTTCCCCGCTGCATCACAGATCAAACGATGACGCGCGCGCTCCACACCTACGACGCCACTACGAGCCGCGCAGCTCATCGCTGCCAGACTCGGCCGAACGGGAGGTACCGCACATGCGCGCACTGCAACTCATCGGGCCGGGCATCATCGAACTTCGAGATGTCGACGTGCCGACCATCGCATCGGACGAGGTGCTCGTGCGCGTCGCCGGCGCGGGTCTGTGCCATTCGGACCTGCACATGTTGCACGCTCCGATCAACCGTCCGCCGCTGACGCTCGGGCACGAGACCGCCGGATGGGTGGAGACGGTCGGTGCGGACGTGGACGGCTTCACCGCCGGGGATCCCGTGCTCGTCTACCTCGTCTGGGCCTGCGGCCAGTGCCGGTCGTGCCTGGAAGGTCGCGACAACTCGTGCGAGGTCGCCGGTGGACGGGCGACGCTCCCGCCGTGCCCGGGCCTCGGGCCTGCCGGTGGCATGGCCGAGCACATCGCCGTGAAGGCGAGGTTCCTCGAGCCGCTGGGCACGCTCGATCCGGTGCTGGCCGGACCGCTGGCCGACGCCGCACTCACGTCGCACCACGCGATCGCCGGAGCGATGCATCGTCTCGGCAGCGGCACGACCGCTGTGGTGATCGGCCTCGGCGGGCTGGGCCACACCGGCTTGCAGATCCTCGCCGCGCTGAGTGAGGCGAGGTTGATCGGCGTCGACCTCGACCAGGAGAAGCTCGACTACGCAGCCGCGCACGGCGCGACGGATACGTTCCTGAGTGACGAGTCCACGGCGGGCAAGATCCTCGACATCACCAACGGTTATGGCGCCGATGCGGTGTTCGACTTCACGGGCGTGCAGGCGACCGTCGACCTCGCTGTCAACTGCATCGCGCCGGACGGCGCGCTGCGGTTCGTCGGTCTCGGCGGTGGGACGTTGCAGTACGGCGCACTGCCGTGGTCGACGCTGCCGTGGGGTGTCGATCTGCGCAAGTCCTACGCCGGCACGCGCGCCGACCAGCGCGCGGTCATCGAGCTCGCGGCTGCGGGCAAGATCACGTTGGAGACCAAGCAGTACGACCTGGAGGACGGCCTGGCCGCGTTCGACGACCTCGCCGCAGGCCGCCTCCTCGGCCGGGCCATCCTCGTCCCGAGCCACTGACGTAGTCAGATGCGCGGGACGACGCGGGTACCGTGATCGTCATGACGCCCGAGGAGATCGCCGATCTGGCCCACCTCCGCCGAGCTCGCGACCTGATCGATCGTGACCACGCCCGGCCGCTGGACGTGCCGTCGATGGCGCGTGCCGCGCTGATGTCGCCGGCGCACTTCACGCGCACGTTCCGCGCCGCGTACGGCGAGACGCCGTACGCGTACCTGATGACGCGCCGCATCGAGCGCGCCCAGGCGCTCCTCCGGCAAGGGATGTCGGTCACCGACGCGTGCGTCACCGTCGGCTGTACGTCGCTCGGCTCGTTCAGCTCCCGCTTCACCGAGATCGTCGGGGTCACGCCGTCGGAGTACCGAGCCCGCGACCACCGCGGCCTGGAGGTCGTGCCGTCGTGCGTCTCGAAGGTCGCGACTCGGCCACGGCGCGGCCGGGTCAAGGTCTGACACACACGCACACCGAGCAGGATCGGAGAAGCAGTGGCGGGCCGCTGATCGTACGGTGACGACATGACCATCACCGTCTCCACCATGTTCATCATCGTCCACGATCCCGAGGCCGCACTCGGCTTCTACCGCGATGGGCTGGGCCTCGAAGTGCGCAACGACGTGTCGGCCGGCGAGTTCCGCTGGGTCACCGTTGGGGCGCCGGGCCAGAGCGTCGACATCGTCCTCTCACAGCCCCACGGCGGCCGCTCGCAGACCGAGGGCGATGCCCTGCTGACGCTGGTCACCCAGGGATCACTGCAGGCTGCGATCTTCAAGGCCGACGATCTCGATGCGACGTTCGAGAAGCTCCGCGCATCCGGTGCCGAGGTGCTGCAGGAACCCGTGTCGCAGCCGTGGGGCGCCCGCGACTGCGCCTTCCGCGACCCGTCCGGCAACCTCGTCCGCATCGCGCAGGCCTGAGCCACATCGATACCCTCGCGCCGATGGAGCTCCGATGACACCGGGCCGCGGCGCGGACCGGCACGACATGATCCGCGTGCACGGGGCTCGGGTGAACAACCTCAAAGACATCAGCGTCGACATCCCCAAGCGCCGCTTGACCGTGTTCACCGGCGTGTCCGGTTCGGGCAAGAGCTCGTTGGTGTTCGGCACCATCGCGGCGGAGTCGCAGCGGCTGATCAACGAGACGTACAGCGCGTTCGTGCAGGGCTTCATGCCCACGCTTTCACGCCCGGACGTCGACGTGCTCGAGGGTCTGACGACGGCGATCATCGTCGACCAGGAGCGGATGGGCAGCAACCCCCGCTCCACGGTCGGCACCGCCACCGACTCGAACGCGATGCTGCGCATCCTGTTCAGCCGGCTCGGGAAGCCGTACATCGGATCGCCGCAGGCGTTCTCGTTCAACACAGCAACCATCAGCGGCGCCGGCGCGGTGACCATCGAGAAGGGTGGCAAGAAGGTGCGCGAGAAGCGCTCCTTCACCCGCGCCGGCGGGATGTGCTCGCGTTGCGAGGGCATGGGGTCCGTCACCGACTTCGATCTCACCCAGCTGTACGACGACACCAAGTCACTCAACGCTGGTGCGCTCCGGGTGCCGGGGTACAGCATGGAGGGCTGGCACGGCCGGATCTTCCGGGGCTGCGGCTTCTTCGATGCCGACAAGCCGATCCGCAAGTTCACCAAAGCCGAGCTCCAGGACCTGCTCTACCGGGAGCCGACGAGGATCCAGGTCGACGGGATCAACCTCACCTACGAGGGACTGATCCCGAAGATCCAGTCGTCGATGCTCAGCAAGGACGTCGAGTCCATGCAGCCGCACATCCGCGCATTCGTCGAACGGGTGATCACGTTCACCTCGTGCCCCGACTGCGCCGGCAGCCGGCTCAACGACGCCGCCCGGTCCTCGAAGATCGGCGGCATCAGCATCTCCGACGCGTGCGCGATGCAGATCAGCGATCTCGCCGAGTGGGTCAGCGGCCTCAGCGAGCCCTCGGTCGCACCACTGCTCGATTCGCTCCGCCACAGCCTCGAGTCGTTCGTCGAGATCGGCCTCGGCTACCTCTCCCTGGACCGGCCGACGGGCACGTTGTCGGGTGGCGAGGCACAGCGCACGAAGATGATCCGGCACCTCGGCTCGTCGCTCACCGACGTCACCTACGTGTTCGACGAGCCGACGGTCGGGTTGCACCCGCACGACATCCAACGGATGAACCAGTTGCTGCTGCAGCTGCGCGACAAGGGCAACACGGTGCTGGTCGTCGAGCACAAGCCGGAGGCGATCGCGATCGCGGAGCACGTCGTCGACCTCGGGCCCGGCGCGGGGTCGAACGGTGGCGAGATCGTCTTCGAGGGCACTGTCGAAGGTCTGCGCGCCAGCGGCACGCTGACCGGGCGACATCTCGACGACCGCGCCGCGCTCAAACCGTCGACACGCACACCGTCGGGAGTGCTCGAGGTGCGCGACGCCACTGCACACAACCTGCAGAGCGTCGACGTCGACATCCCGTTGGGCGTGCTCGTGGTGATCACCGGCGTGGCCGGGTCCGGCAAGAGCTCGTTGATCACCGGCTCGGTTTCCACGCGTGACGACGTGGTGTCGGTCGACCAGTCGGCGATCAAGGGATCGCGGCGCAGCAACCCGGCGACCTACACAGGTCTGCTCGACCCGATCCGCGGCGCGTTCGCGAAGGCCAATGGCGTGAAGCCGGCGTTGTTCAGCCCCAACTCCGAAGGCGCGTGCCCGAACTGCAACGGCGCCGGAGTCATCTACACCGACCTGGCGATGATGGCCGGCGTCGCTGCAGTCTGCGAGGTCTGCGAGGGCAAGCGGTTCGACGCCGAGGTCCTCCAGCACACCTTCGGCGGCAAGGACATCAGCGAGGTCCTGGCGATGTCAGTGAGCGAGGCCGAGGCGTTCTTCGCCGACGGTGCGGCCGCCACCCCGGCGGCGCACAAGATCCTGACCCGGCTCGTCGATGTCGGGCTCGGCTACCTCACGATCGGCCAGCCGCTGCCCACGCTCTCCGGTGGCGAACGCCAGCGGCTCAAGCTGGCCACGCACCTCGGCGACAAGGGCGGCATCTACGTCCTCGACGAGCCCACCAGCGGCCTGCACCTCGCCGACATCGAGAACCTCCTCGGGCTGCTCGACCGACTCGTCGACTCCGGCAAGTCGGTGATCGTCATCGAGCACCACCAGGCCGTGATGGCGCATGCCGACTGGATCATCGACCTCGGACCCGGCGCCGGCCACGACGGTGGTCGGATCGTCTTCGAGGGCACGCCCGCCGATCTCGTCGCGGCCAAGACCACCCTCACCGGCACACACCTCGCCGCCTACGTCCGCACCTGACGGCGCCCTGCCGCCCGCCGTCTCACGATGTCACGAAAAGTCACGCCTGGGATGACATTTCGTGCCTGCGTCGGAACGTCGCGGTTCGAATCCGGCGTGGGCGGGCAGATCCAGACGATGACCGTCACGGAGCAGAAGTTCGAGATCAAACCTGCAGCGCTCTTTGCGATCCTCGTCGATCCCACGACCTACCCGAAGTGGCTGGTCGGCACGAAGAAGATCCGCGAGGTCTCGCCCGACTGGCCGGCAGTCGACAGCTGGTTCAAGCACGCGGTCGGCGTCGGCCCGATCGCGATCCCCGACCGCACCTCGGTCCGAGCTGTCGAGGCGCCGATCATGCTGGAGTTGTTCGTCAGGGCACGTCCCGCGATCGAAGCGGTCGTGCGATTCGACATCATCCCGAACGGCGGCGGATGCCTGCTGCGCATGACCGAGACGCCCGCGGGCCTGCACAAGCTGATCTCACCCGTCCTGCAGCCGATCATCCGGGCCCGGAACGAACGGTCCTTGCAGCGCCTGCGCGAGCAGGCCGATCAGCTGTCGCGCACGGCCACGCCGACGCCGCTGCTCTGACCCGGGGCGAGATGACCGACGGCTCCGCTCCACCGACGCCGATGTCCGCCGCGGAGTTCGTGCCGGACACGCTCTCGCTCCCGGACTTGGCGGAGGCGTCGTTGACCTGCCGTGGGTGCCCGCTGTTCGTCGACACGACCCAGACCGTCTTCGGCGAAGGCACTCGGACCGCGGCGATGATGCTGGTGGGTGAGCAACCCGGCGACCAGGAGGACCGCAAGGGCCACGTCTTCGTCGGTCCTGCAGGACGGGTGCTGTGGGAGTGCGTCGAGGACGCGGGCATCGACCGGAACGATCTGTACGTCACGAACGCGGTGAAGCACTTCAAGCACGAGACCACCGGCAAGCGACGCCTGCACAAGAAGCCGAACACGGGCGAGATCGAGGCGTGTCATCCGTGGATCGAAGCCGAGCTGCGCGCGGTGCACGCCACAGTGATCGTCGCGCTGGGCGCGACCGCGGCGCGCTCACTGCTCGGTCGGTCGGTGCCCATCGCGGCCAGCCGCGGCGCGTCCTTTGAGGTTGCCGGCGCGCCGGTCGTCGTGACGTATCACCCGTCGGCGGTGCTGCGTGCCGACGAGGCCGCTCGCGAGATGCGCGCCGCGATCGTCGACGATCTGCGCGCCGCCTCCGAGCTCGCCCGGCGCTGACGCGACCGGGCCACCGCGTCAGGCAGGCGGCTCGTTCTCGACGTTGTCGGTGGCTTGGTGCGTGCCCACCGGATGCTCGGTCGTCTCGCCCGTCACGGGGTTGCGGCCGTGCTCCTTGCTCTGCTTCGGTTCGTCGGCGTTGGTGTCGATGTCGGGGGTGCTCACGATCTGGGCGTACCCGCTGGCGCGCCGTTCTGAACCGAGCGGGTTTCCCGTTCGCCCGACGGGGTAGCGACGACCCACACAACGACACACACACACATAGCGGAGGACGAGATGCAGATCGGATACACGTTGATGACGGAGGAGCACGGGCCGGTCGAGCTGGTCGATGTCGCCTGCCGGGCTGAGGCGCTCGGCTTCGACTTCCTGGTGCAGTCGGACCACTTCCACCCCTGGGTTCCCGAGCAGCAGCACTCCCCCAACGCGTGGGCATTGATGGGCGCCGTCGCCGCCAGCACGTCGACCATCGCCCTGCAGACCTTCGTGACCTGCCCGATCGTCCGCTACCACCCGGCGATCGTCGCCCAGCAAGCGGCGACGGTGGACCTGCTTTCCGGCGGCCGCTTCACGTTGTCCGTCGGCGCCGGCGAACGCCTGAACGAGCACGTCGTCGGCAAGGGCTGGCCGCCCGCCGACGTTCGCCACCTCATGCTGCGCGAGGCGCTCGAGATCATCACGTCGCTGTGGAGCGGCGGTTACCACTCGTACCACGGCACCTACTTCGACCTCGAGGACGCCCGGGTGTTCGACTTGCCCGAGGAGCAGACGCCGTTGGCGATGGCCATCAGCGGGACCGAATCGCTGGAGCTGGCAACCGAGTTCGCCGACCACGTCATCCTGACCACGCCAGAGCCGGACCTGATCGCATCGTTCCGCAAGGCGAAGGGGCCGAGCGCGACCGCCACGACCCAGCTCCCCGCGGCATACGGACCCGACGCCGACAAGGCGCTCGAGCTCGCCCACCGTCAGTTCCGCTGGTCGGCGCTCGGATGGAAGGTCCAGGCCGAACTGCCGAACCCGGTCAACTTCGACGCCGCCTCGAAGTACGTCCGCCCGGAGGATCTGGCCGAGACGATCCCCCACGGTCCGGACGTCGCGAAGTACGTCGACGCCGTGCGGAAGTCCAGCGACGCCGGGTTCGACCGTCTCGCGTTCGTGCAGGTCGGTGACGAGCAGGACGCGTTCTTCGACTTCTGGGAACGCGAGCTCCGCGACGCGCTACAGGCCGAAGGACTGCTCAGCACGCGCTGACGTGACCGGCCGTGTCTCGCCATTCGCGACGTCAGATCCGCGGCGGCTGCGTCCGATACGTGGTGGCGATCGCCGACACCCATGCGTCGTCGTGGAACGGGTCCTCGGGCGGATCGGTCTCGACGCCTTTGGCGGCCAGGTCCGCACGGAGCATGTCGACGACTCGGCCGAGGCTGAGGTCGTCGACATGATCGTCGGCCCGCCGCATCTCGTCGACGTCGGCGAACACGTCGGCCTTCCACGACACCGTCGTGCGCATCGAACCGAGCGGGTAGCGGCACTGCTCCACTCCTCCGTCGATCACCGCCCAGCCGTCACCATCGCCGTCAGGGTCGCGACGCAGCTCGGCATTGATCGTCAGCGCCGTCGGCAGTGCTTCGTCGCCCTGCACCGGAGCGACGCCGTGGAAGGTGATCTCGTTGTCGGCCACGATCGCGACGTTTGTCGAACGGCGGTGACTCGACCTCGTGGCGACCGTCCGCGCCGTCCGGCCAGTAGTGGAAGTCGCCGCCCGGACCCGGCCAGAACCACGACACAGCCGTCGCGATGCGCACCCGCCACGGCTCGAAGATGCCGGCTGCGCGCATCTGTTGCAGCAGCCAGATCGGGTAGTCCACCCGGGTCGCACCACGGAACGCCGGCACGTCGACGTGGGGCACGAACGGGAACGGCGTCGCGCCCATCATGTTGACGTAGACCGTCGTCGGCCGCACCTGGGCGTCGGGGCCGTAGACACCGTGCGCGGCGTCGACGAAGTGCCGGTTGTGCAGGATCGGCTCGGCGCCGTCGACCAGCACCTCGCCGAGCAGGGCGAAGTCCTGACGGAACCACGGTGGCACGAAGTTCGACGGCTTCGTCGCGCCGAGCGCTTGCAGCTCCGCGGTGGACGCTGCGTAGCGCGCCAACGGCCAGAACG
>JAOBWO010000007.1 GCA_025463415.1 Acidimicrobiales bacterium
ATCGTCGAGTCGAAGTTGAGGTCGACGAACACCTCGGTGACACCCTTCGCCTCGAGGTCGGCGAGATCGGCGCGGATCTGATCGAAGGTGCCGACCAGTGGCGCGCGCTGCTCGGTGCTGACCCTGACCACACCCCGGCAGACGAAGCGCAACGCGTCGGCGTCTCGGCCCGCTTCGACGGCCGCGGCGCGGATGAGCTCGATCGACTGGTCGATCTTGCTCAGGTCGGCCTGGCTGCTGCTGATCCATCCGTTGGCGAGTCGGCCGGCGCGGCGCAGCGCCGCGTCGGACAGGCCACCGAGGAGCACCGGCGGATGCGGCTGTTGCACCGGTGGCGGGTCGACGAGCGAGCGTGGAACGTCGTAGAACTCGCCGTGGTGCTCGACGATGCCGCCTCGCCAGATCGCCTCGAGGCAGGCGAGGTAGTCGTTGGCGCGTGCGCCGCGCCGCTCGATCGAGACGCCGACCGCGTCGAACTCCTCGGCCTGCCAACCAGTGCCGAAGCCGACATCGAGGCGACCGCTGCTGAGGATGTCGATCGTCGTCAGCGTCTTGGCGGTCACGATCGGGGCAGCAAAGGGGAGGTTCAGGACTGCGACACCGAGCCGGACCCGCGTGGTGATCGCGGCGAGGTAGGCCAGTAGCGCGAGCGGATCGAGCACGCTGCGGTACTGCGGGGCGAGCCGGGGCTCGTCGTCGGGTCCGACGCCGGACAGCAGACGCTGAAACGTCCAGATCGAGTGGTAGCCGGATCGCTCGGCGATCTCGGCGATCTCGGTGATGTTCGGCACCGTGGCCCACGAGCCGGAAATGGGTACAGCCAGTCCGATGTCCATGACCGCACCGTACCCATCGCTCCCGGATGGCGTCGACCAACCGGATCGGGCAGAAGCGCGCACGATTGCTACACAACTCGCGCAGTCCGGTGCCGCCTGCTCAGTACCGTTGCCGGATGTTGCCGCACCTCGATCTCAACGTGGTGATGGGCTTCTACTTCTCGCCACGTGGCGGCAGCGCCCAGGTTGCCCGCTACCTCTGCCGCGCGCTGGGCGGAGGACGGTGGGAGCCGGCCCTGTTCGCCGGCTCGCTGGGTGCGATCGCCGAGAGCGGGAACGCGGACACATTCTTCGGCGGCATCGACTGCACGACGCTCGACTACTCGCCGGCCAATGCCGACTGGCTCCACGGCATGGATCCGATGACGGCCCCGATCCCGATGCACGCCTCGTTCGAAGCCAAGCCCGACGTTCCCGACCGCATCTTCTTCGGGCTCGACGACGACGCCTACGAGCGTCAGGTGCGGAGCTGGGTGACGCACTTCGCCGGCCACGCGCCCGACTCGCCGAGCGTCGTCCACCTGCACCACCTGACACCGATGCACCAGGCGGTCGCGGAGGTGTGGCCACACGTCCCGGTGGTCACCCATCTGCACGGCACCGAGTTGAAGATGCTCGCCCGCCAGAGCGTCGGGGACGACGACACGGAGGCCGGGAGCATCCCGTGGTCCACGCAGTGGTCCGAACGGATGCGGCGTTGGGCCGGAGCGTCGCAACGCCTGGTGGTGGTGTCCGACCAGGACCGCGCCCTCGCAGGTGAGCTGCTCGGCGTCGACGACGACCGGATCTCGGTGATCGCCAACGGCGTCGACACCGATGTCTTCTCGTCGGAGGAGTCGCCCTCGCGCGCCGGTCGGTTGGCGCGCTGGCGTCGGTGGTTGGTCGACGAGCCGCGTGGGTGGCGGCCCGGCCATCCCGTGGGCTCGGTGCGCTACGAGTCGGGCGAGGTCGCCGAGATGATCGGCGCCGACGGGGAAGTGCTGCCCATCGTGCTGTTCGTGGGTCGGTTCATGGAGTTCAAGCGCGTGCGTCTGCTGATCGAGGCTCACCATGCGATGCAGATGTCCAGAGCAGTGCGCTCGGTGTTGATCATCGCCGGCGGCTACCCCGGCGAGTGGGAGGGCGAACACCCCTACGACACCGTGCAGCGGCTCGGAGCGCGTCGGGTGTTCCTCGCCGGTTGGCGTGACCACGCGGAGCTGTCCGAGATGCTGGGTTGCGTTGACGTCTTCGCCGCGCCCTCGGTCGACGAGCCATTCGGGCTGGTCTACCTCGAGGCGATGGCCGCCGGAGTCGCACCCATTGCGACCGCGACGGGCGGCCCTGCGAAGTTCATCAACGTCGACCCCGACCTGCCGACCGGTTGGCTGGTCGCACCCGACGATCGCGCCGACCTGGTGCGCGCCCTCACCGAGGCAGTGACCGACGACGAGCAGTTGATCAGTCGGGGCAAGCGCGCCGCGCACTTCGTCGCCGAGCGCTACTCATGGGCGACCGCGGCAGGCGCGTTCGCGGCGATCTACGAAGACGTCAGCTCGACCAGCGGCGTGGCGTAGGAGCGGATCGCGCCGTACCCGTCGTCGGGGAGCAGGTGCACGATCAGCCGGTCTCCATCGACCTCGGCCCAGATCGGGTTGTGCGTCCCGGGCCGTCCTGTTGCGGGCGAGTAGTGCGGAAACGGCACCTCGCGCTCCATCGTCAACGTCGTGGCCTCGAGCAGCCCGATCCCGCCGAGCCACCCCGGGCCCTCGGCCAGGGAGACCGCGGCGACGCCGCCGCACAGCAGGTGCCCCGTGTCCAGCCATTGGCAGTCCTGGTGGTCGACGAAGTGGGCGGGGTTGGTGCGACTGGACAACAGCGTGCCGTCGACCGCCCAGCGGTAGAACCGGCGCGAACCCCACGACCAGCCGACGAGGTCGCCGCCGATGCCGCAGCGCGCGATCGCGCCGACGTGGTCGTCGACGACGAAGGCGTCCTCGGGCGCGTGGCCCGGGACCAAGCGTTGGATGACCGCCGTGGAGTCGGGCCGGTACTCGGCCGCGGCGATCCAGAACGCCTCCCCGTCGAAGTCCATCCCACCCGGGTGGTAGCGCGACGCATCCCCGACCCGGACCTGCTCGACGAGGTGCCCGGTTCGGTCGACCGCCAGCACGAAGCCGACGCGGTTGGCGATGTCGACGGTCGACACCCACCAGGTCTCGCCGACGCGCGCCATGCCCTGAGGATGGTGTGCGTCGAAGGCCAAAGGCAGCTCGTCGATCAGCTGCCAGCTGGTGCTCCGGTTCAGCCGGGAGAACGTGGCCGTCATCGCCCCGGCCACGCGGTTCGAGTGCTGCAGCATCGTCGTCAGTATGGACTACGGACATGAACGCGGAGCGGCATTGCCGTGAACATCGCGCTCAGGACGCAGAGGCGGTGGCGTGGTCGAAGGCGTCCCACAGCTCGGCGTAGCGCCCGCCGGCCTCGACGAGGTCGTCGTGGGTGCCGTCCTCGATCAGCCGACCGTCTTCGACGACAACGATGCGCGATGCGTTGCGGGCCGTGTTCAATCGGTGCGCGATCAGCAGCGTGGTCCGCCCCTGCGAGGCCAGGTTCATCGCCCGCTGCACCTTCGACTCGGTGGCGAGGTCGAGGTTGGAGGTCGCCTCGTCGAGGATCAGGATGCTCGGGTCGATCAGCTGGGCGCGGGCCAGGCACAGCAGTTGGCGTTGACCTGCCGACAGCGAGCGACCGGTCTCGGCGACCACCGTGAGGTAGCCGTCCGGCATCGAGGCGACGAGATCGTGCGCGCCGACTTCGCGCGCGGCGCGCTCGATCTCGAGATCCGTGGCACCCGGGCGCCCGTAGGCGATGTTGGACCGGATCGTGCCGGAGAACAGGAAGGGCTCCTGTGGCACGTAGCCGATGTGTCGTCGGTACGAGTGCAGATCGAGGTCGCGGAGGTCGACGCCGTCGACGAGCACTCTTCCCGCGGTGGGGTCGTAGAACCGAGCGACGAGCTTGACGAACGTCGACTTGCCGGCACCGGTGGTGCCGACCAGCGCGACTCGCTCGCCGATCGCGATGTCGAGGTCGACCCCGCGCAGCGCCTCGGGCGCGTCCGCGGAGTACGCGAACCGCACGTCCTGGAGCTGCACCCGCCCCTCGATCGCGTCGAGCGCCAACGGGTGCTCCGGCTCCGGCGTCAGCGACGGCGTGGCGAGCAGATCATCGAGCCGGCCGAGTGAGACCCGTGCCTGGATCCACTGGTCGAACACCGCCGACAGCTGCTGCAGCGGCGAGAAGAACTGGTCGAGGTAGAGCAGGAACGCGATCAGCAGACCGGACGTGAGCGTGCCCTCACCGATCAGGCGCGAACCGATCCACAGGGTGAGCACCTTGGCGACGGTGCTGAGCAGCTGGCTGCTGGCGAAGTAGACCGACATCAGTTGCATCGACTGCAGGCGAGCGTTGCGGTACTGCATCGAGCGCGCTTCGAAGCGCTCGGCGTTGTTGTCGTCGCGGCCGAGCGACTGCGTGACGCGCACCCCGGCGACGCTCTCCTGCAGTTCGGCGTTCACCGTCTGGATCGCGTCGCGGGCACGGAGGTAGCAGCGACGCGATGCGCGCTGGAACCAAACCGTGACGACGGCGAGCAACGGCAGCACGACGAGCGCGGCCAACGCCAGGCGCACCTCGAGGATGAAGAGGATCGCGACCACGCCGACGCAGCTGACCAAGCTCGTCATCGCGAGCAGCAGGCCTTGCTGCAGCAGCTGGGCGAGGGCCTCCACATCGGTGGTCATGCGGGTCATGATCCGCCCGCCCATCTCCTTGTCGTAGTAGTCGAGCGACAGCCGCTGAAGGTGTGCGAAGGTCCTCGCGCGCAGCGAGAACAGCATCCGCTCCGAGGTCCGGGAGGTGTGCAGCAGCTCGAAGATCTGGTTGACCCAGCTCACCAGCTGCACGCCGAGGAACGCCACGCACATCAGCACGAGGACACTCGCGCGATGTCGCTCCACGCCCGTGTCGAGGCCATGGCGGATGATCAGTGGACCGACGAGCGTGGTGCCGGCGTCGACGACCACGAGTGCGCCGACCAGCACCAGCGCCCACCTGAACCGTTCCACGAGGCGACTCAGGCTCGATCGACCATCGGGCGCGATCGCGTCGTCGAGATCCACCTCGGGGTCGCCGTACAGCTCTGGCAGCGCGGCGACCTTTGCCAGCAGTTCCGGCGTCGCTGCGACGAGCCCCGCGCGCGCCGAGATCGCGCCGCCGGCACCGGACATGCCGGCCAACATCGTCGCCAGCTCCACCTTCGGGAGGCCGCGTTCGTCACCGGCACCTGAACGTGGCCACGCGGTCGGGTCGACGGCCACGAGATCCTCGGCAACGACCTCGACCGGTTCGATCTCCGGACCGGTCAGCAGCTCGCGGTACAGCGGCGATGTCTGCCACAGCTCGGCGTTGGTGCCCTCGGCGACGATCCGGCCCTCGTCGATCACGACCACCCGGTCGGCCAGCCGGAGGGTGGAGGACCGGTGCGCGATCAGGATCGTGGTGCGCTGGCCGAGGGCGGCCCCCAGCGATTCATGGATGGCCTCCTCGGTGCGCGCGTCGATCGCTGAGGTGGCGTCGTCGAAGATCATCACAGCCGGATCAGCCAGCGCCGCTCGGGCGAGCGCGATGCGTTGACGTTGACCGCCGGAGAGGGTGAAGCCGCGCTCGCCGACCATCGTGTCGTAGCCGTGCGACAGTCCGAGGATGAACTCGTGGGCCTGCGCCATGCGCGCTGCCGCTTCGATGTCGGCATCGCTGGCACCCGGGCGTCCGAACGCGATGTTCTCGCGGATGGTCAGCGAGAACAGGAAGCTCTCCTCGAAGACGACGTTCACCGCGGACCGCAGCGATTGTGTCGTCAGCTCGCGCACGTCGGTGCCGTCGAAGCGCACCGTGCCGGTGGTGGGGTCGTAGAAGCGGGCGATCAGGAACGCGAGCGTGGTCTTGCCCGACCCGGATGCGCCGACCAGCCCGATTCGCTCGCCCGGCCGGATGCTCAGCGAGATGTCGTGCAGCGCAGCCGGACCGTCGGCGTATCCGAACGTCACGTGCTCGATGTCGATCTCGCCACGCGGATCGACCACGGGGTGAGCATCTGGAGCGTCGGTCACCCTGGGCTGCAGGTCGAGCAGCTCGAACACCCGCTCCGCTCCAGCGCGTGCCTGCTGGGTGGTGGACAGCATGCTCGACACCAGGCGCACCGGGGTGATGATCTGGACGAGGTAGCTGGCGAAGGCCAGGAACACGCCGAGGGTGATGTGCCCGTCGTAGGCGAGCCATCCACCGAAGGCGAGCACACCGAGCTGGCCGAGCATCGGCAGGGTCTGCAGCGTGGAGGAGTAGCGGGCGTTGTAGCGGGCGGTGCGCATGCGCGACTGGTACAGCTCGCGCGTGCGGTCGACGAGGCGATCGAACTCGCGGTCCTCTTGGGCGAACGCCTTGACGACGCGCACCCCGGTGACGGCTTCGTCGACGACACCCGCGACGAGTCCGGACAGGCGCTGGTCGTTCCAGCTGGCCGGGAACACGCGATCGCGGAACCGCACCGCGACGTATGCGAACACCGGGACGAACACGACGACGATCAGGCTCAGCAACGGCGACAGCGCGAACATCACGACGATCGCGACGACGAGCAGCGTCATGTTCGCGACGAGCATCGGCACCGAGAAGAAGAACAGCTGGATCAGGGTGAGGTCGGCGGTCGCCCTCGACATGATGTCGCCGACCGACAGCTCGTCGTGGCGGGAGAAGTCGAGCTCGTACAGGTGACGGTGGATCGCGAGGCGGAGGTCGTGCTGGAGATCGACGCTGACCTTGGCTCCGAGGTACCGGCGCCCGTAGTTCGCGGTGAACCCGAACACGCCGGTCAGGATGAGCGCGATCAGCAGCGGCCCGACCGGGCGCTCGCGCTTCAGGATCGCGTGGTCGAGGATCACCTGCTGGAT
>JAOBWO010000009.1 GCA_025463415.1 Acidimicrobiales bacterium
CCCCTCGTCGAACTCATCCGCGATGTCCGAAACTCCCCCAAGTGCCGCAGCGGTTCAACGTTCACGACGCAAGGAAGGCCGTGGCCGGTTGGAACCGTCGTTGTGAGTCGGCCGACGAAGTGGGGCACCCTCACCCCCTCAGCCTCGGTCGGCAAGAAGCAGTCCGTCGGTACCGGGACGACCTGCTCGCCGGCCGGCTGCCGGTCAGTGTCGAAGACACGCAGAGAGAACTTCGAGGACGCCACCTGGCGTGCTACTGCACGCTCGAACCCGGACCGAAGCAAAGGCCCAAACACCGACCCGGACTTAATGCAAAAAGACCCACCGCTTCATTGCCACGCCGATTCATCGAATTTGGTGCAACCGGTGTTCGTCTGCGGGTCCGCTGCGAACGAAGGTGAAGTCTGGGATCGCTTCGCTGCTGTGGTGGCCCTGATCGTGGACGAACCGACGGTGCACGCGCGGCTGAAGTCACGCACAACTTCGGAAAATCTGTCGACGAGCGAGCGAAGGTCGTTGGGTGGTTGCAGGGTACGAGGAGAGCTTCGGCGGCTACGGGGCGCTCATCTTGGATGCGCGCCCGCCGATCGGTGAGGTCGCGACCACGATCTTGACGGTGGCATCGCACCTCGCTCACGCGGGACAGTGAGCACCGACGCGCCGATCTGGGCGGCAAGCTGCGAGTTGGCGCTGCGATGTTATGTGCGGGCGTTATGCGCTGCCTCTAGGTGTGCTCGCCGGGGACGTTGTCCTTGAATGTGTTGAGGCATGCGGCTGGGGTTGACCATCCGAGCGCACCGTGGGTGCGGTGCTGATTGTAGAAGTGGATGAACCCGGCGTACGCGGTGGTGCGTTGCTTGTCTGAGGTCCACGCGCGGATGTAGGCCCATTCCTCGAGCAGGATCCGATGGAAGCGTTCCACCTTGCCGTTGGTCTGCGGCCGGCGAGGTCTTGTCTTCTTCACAGCCGTGCCGGTCGCAATACAGGCTTGGAGCCACAGCATCGACCGGTAGCAGGAGCCGTTGTCGGTGATCACCCGTTCGCAGCGAATGCCTTCAGACGCGAACCATGCCTCGGCTCGCGTCCAGAACTCGCTCGCGGTGACCGCTTGTTCATCGGCGAGGATCTCGCTGTAGGCGAGCCGGGTCCGGTCGTCGATCGCAGTGTGGATGAAGCGGTAGCCGACTCTGGTCTTGTCGTTGACACCGCGTCCATGGACTCGCCAACCGCCACCGTTGGGGATCGCGGCGATCTTCTTGACGTCGACATGGATCAGCTCACCAGGTCGATCACGCTGATAGCGGACCACCGGCTCCCGGGTCGCTCGGTCACCAGAATCGAGCCGGCCGACGCCGGCCGCGTTCAAGATGCACTGCACCGTCGACGTGCGAGTCCGGTCTTGTGCGCGATCCTGTCGGCGCCCCACCGGCGTTTGCGGCGCAGCTCAAGGACCTGTTTGCGTTTCCGGGCGATCGTCTTGTTCGGTGAGCGATGCGGCCGCGACGACCTGTCGAGCAGACCAGCCCTCGGCGACATAGCGGTCACGCCACTTCCGGACCGTTTTGGCGTCCACCTGGAACCGTTCCGCTGTCGCTTCGATCGACCAGTGCTCGTCGATCACCAGCTTGACCATCTTCAGCCGACCAGCTGGTGTCAGCTGCGCGTTCGGGTGCTGTCTTCTATCTTGTTGCACGAGCCCTTCTTTGCTTGGTGTGAGTTGTCGTAGACCCACAGCCTCGCAAGAAGGGCTCACCTCGTACGCGGACCACTCACCCCGTCACGCCAAGGACAACGTCTCCGGTCATCACAGCTAGGGAACCCCTGGGACGTCTCATCTCAGCCGCAGCGACCCAGGACTTCGAAGCCGACTTGTCCGCATCATTCGGTCGTATTCGCGCGGGTGATGACTTCATCCCCCGGGAGTGGTGACCGAGGCTGATGTTGCCCAGGGTGCTTGAAAGTGGGCGTAGTCTGCGGTCGTTGTTCGTACTTGTGCGCAGCGCTGTTGGGCGGGCGGGATGAGGGGTTGGCGGTGAGTCTGGGACGTTTGGCGAACGCGACGCGGCGGGGGATGGTGTTGGGGTTCGCAGCGGCGCTCCTTGCCAGCGCTGCGGCGACGGCCGCCCCAACGAGACCAGGGGCCGTCGACGGCGGCACCGGCGCTGTGCTCTCCGCCCGCGTTGCCGGGCCGTCGACGCCGTCCCGGCATGTCGAGGCCACAACGGTCGTCATGGGTGAACCCGTAGCCGGTGGTACCTCTGGGCTGGCGGTGGCCGCCGGCCAGTTGCCGCCGGTGTGGCCGGCGTGCCCGGCAAACACCAACACCACTCTCAATGATCCCTTGTTTGTCGCGCCTCAATGCACGGGGCAGCAGCTCGGTGTGCTGGGGGCGCCGAACCCGCCGAGCATGATCCAGATGAACGAGCGGTTTACCTACGGGTGGAAGGACCACTTGTGTCCCGTCACGGGCACTGCTGTGCTGCCGTGCCGGGGGTCCTGGCGGGCGATCGGCGTCGGGTTGGTGTACCGCAACGAAGCGCAGGACAGCCATTATGTCACTGGGACCCTGAACGGCAACGACTACCCGGGTACGGAATATGGGCGCGCCGATGATGGCTTGACCGTGCTGGGCGGCAACCCGCCGCCAAATGCCATCTATGTCGTCATCAACTTCATCTCGACGGTGGTCCTGCAGACCACCCCGTACCTGAAGGTCCAATACCCGTGGGCCACTGTGATGGTTCCCATCGTCGGAAATGGCGCCGGGATGGTTCTTGACTGGTCGATGGTCGATCGCTTCGACGGTACGTCGAAGACGCTGGTCAAGACTGCCGATGATGCGAATCCTTCGTCGTGGAGGTTCAAGGTGAGCGTCACGAGTGGTTGTTCAGGTGGGGACGTGATCGTGTTGCGCGCCGACGGGAAGGACGTCAATGCGTTGCCGACCGGTTTCTGTGCTTGGGAGTTCGACCGGACGGATCTGAAACCGTTCACGCTGGAAGCTGCAAAGGTGCAATCCGCCGTCGTCGTCGACACCGCCGCGACGACTGTGGCTGGCCGGGATTTTCTGGTGATGTCGATCGGTGATTCGTTGTCGTCTGGCGAGGGCGCCCCACAGGAGGGGGCCGAGCGATGGACCGACGCGAGGTGTGATCGGTCGATGTTGTCCGGCGCTGCACAAGCGGCGCTGCTACTGGAGAAGTCAGATCCTCACTCGACCGTCTCTTTCGTGCATTTGGCGTGCTCGGGGGCGACGAGCGATGCCGGTTTGATGGGTTCGTTCGGTGGTGTTGCTCCGGATGGAGGGATCGAACCGGCGCAGATCGCGGCGATGGCGACGATCGCCCGAGGTCGCGAGATTGATGCGGTGACAATGTCGATTGGCGCCAACGACGTCGAGTTCGGCGATGTCATCAAGCACTGCATCTTCGCCGGAGTCATTCGCATCAGTTCACGGACAGCTGACCCGCCATTCGTCATCCCCGACTGCTTCGACCCGAGCATGCCGCTCAAGGGCCAGCCCCTTGAGCAGTTCGTCACGACTCGCCTGGCCCAGATGCCGACACACGCAGCTCAGATTGCAAGCTGGTTCGATCAGGTCGGCGTGGCCGCGAATCGGGTGTTCTCGTACGACTACCCCGACGGGACACGCGACCAAAATGGCGCGTTCTGCGGCACACAGCTGACGAGCCCGATGAATCAGGCAGAATGGGAGTGGGCCTATACCCATATCGCCAAACCTTTGAACGACGGCGTCGGCACGACGGCCGCGGCACAGGGCTGGAATTACGTCGGTGGATTCGGCCCGCTGTTCGCCCAGCACGGCTATTGCTCGACGGATCCGTGGGTCCAGACACTGCCGGGCTCGGTCTGGGCACAGGTCGCTGTGAACGGCGCGTTCCACCCGAACGCGCTCGGCTACCAGAAGTACGCCGCCATCGTGTTCGACGCACTGAAGGCCTCGCTGTTCCCAGGAGGAATCGCCCGACCAGCCCGAACTACTCAAGGCCTCTCGACGACGTTGACATCAGGATCGACCGCTGCGGGGGCGACCGAGATCCCGGTCCAGTTCGATCATTTCAAGATCGGCGATCACGTCATCGTCGGCCTCGGCACCCTGATGGCGGAGCCAGCGACGATCACGGGTAAGGGCTCGCTGATCTTCAGCGCACCACTCAATTACGCCCATGCTGCCGGAGAGACGATCGTCCTCGCCGGAGCGTTGAACAACGCGCTACCGGTCACGGCAACGCCGCTCGGCTTCTACGCGTTGCCACCCGTACGAGTCGTCGACACCCGCCTCGGGCAGGGACAAGGTGCGGTCCCTGTACTTCAACACAAGTACGGCGGCGGCACGATCCTTCGCGTTCTCATTGCCGGCTCGGCAGGCGTACCGCCGTCCGATGCGGGTGCAGTCTCGTTGAACGTCACAGTCGTCGATCCTGACGGGGCGGGCTATGTCACGGTGTTCCCGTGCGGGGACACACCGTTGGCGTCGAACCTGAACTTCGTCGCCGGTCAGACCGTCCCGAATGCAGTGATCGCGCCGATTTCGCCAGACGGCTACATCTGTTTGTATGCGTCTGTGAACACCCACCTCGTCGCTGACGTCAACGGCTGGTTTCCCACCGGTTCCGGGTTCAACTCCGTGACCCCAACGCGCGTGTTTGATACTCGCCCCGATCAGCCACAAGGTGCCGTACCCGTCGTCCAACAGAGATACAGCGGCGCGAACATCCTGAAGGTCAAGGTTGCCGGAGTCGCCGGCGTCCCCGCGTCGGGCGCTGGTGCGGTCTCGTTGAACGTCACCGCTGTCGACCCGGATGGGGCGGGCTACGTCACCGTGTTCCCATGTGGGGACCAGCCGTTGGCGTCGAACCTGAACTTCGTTGCTCACCAGACCGTACCCAACGCAGTCATCGCCCGGCTATCAGCGGACGGCTACATCTGTTTCTTCGCCCAAGTCGGCACGCACCTCATCGCTGACGTCAACGGCTGGTTCGCCACTGGCGCCGGATACAACGCAGTTGCTCCGGTACGCGCCTTCGATACCCGCCCAGAGCAACCACAAGGTGTCGTTCCGGTCGTCCAGCAGAAATACGGTGGCGTCACCGTCTTGAAGGTCAAAGTTGCCGGAGTCGCCGGCGTGCCCGCGTCGGGGGCCAGCGCAGTCTCACTGAACGTCACCGCTGTCGACCCCGACGGCGCCGGCTACGTCACCGTGTTCCCGTGCGGAGACCAGCCATTGGCGTCGAACCTGAACTTCGTTGCTCACCAGACCGTACCCAACGCAGTCATCGCACCGCTATCAACCGACGGCTACATGTGTTTGTACGCACAAGTGGGCACCCACCTCGTCGCCGACATCAACGGCTGGTTCGCGGGCTGACCCGACCCTGCCCGCCGCAAGGATCTGGTAGTAACGCGGGGAAGATCACCGGGTGGACCCGCAGTCGTGCAGCTTCGAGCCGTCGAAGGTTGGGTCGAGGATCTTGCGAACGGCGAGAGCGAAGTCGACCTCGTTTCTGAGGCGATCACGTCGGGACCGCCCAGGTCCGAGGTTTTTGACGGCGAAGAGAGAGAGCTGCCGTGCAGCGCGCCTTGTAGAGCGCCGAGGCGCCGAAATGGGGTCGCTGTTGGCGGTATCTGCGGCGTGGCTTGGTGCTGTTGTTGTGCACCATCCGCGATCATCGGCGTAGTGCCGGGATGAGGCAGCGGCTGATCAGGATGTTGCGAGTCCTAGGAACACGACGACCG
>JAOBWO010000010.1 GCA_025463415.1 Acidimicrobiales bacterium
TGACGAGCACGGTGTAGCCACCGTCGATCGCGGCCTTGTCGAAGAGGTGCCGCTTGCTCATCCCGCACGCCGAGCACGGCACGCGCTTGGTGGCCACCGTCGCCGTCGGCACGTCGTAGCCGTACTCCTCGCGCAGCGACACGGTGATCAGGGTCAGGCCGCGCTCGTCGGCGAAGTTCTTGGCGTACTCGCCGGACACATCGCTGTAACTGCCGATGCCCAGGCCGACGTACAGGCCGTCGGCCTGGTAGCCGAGATCGATGAGCATGTCCCAGACCGCGAGGCTGTCCTTGCCGCCGGAGACCGCGATCAGGATGCGGTCGTCCTTGGACAACATGTCGAAGTCCTCGATCGCCTTGATCACCTGGCGCCGGCACATGTCGAGGAAGTGCGGCCCGCAGAAGTTGGCGTTGTGCCGAGGCACGTCGATGACCGCCGGCTGACGGCAGACCCGGCACTTCACGAGACCCCACTCACAGGGTCGCTTTTCGTTCGCAGGCTCACAGGGCACCGCCGCTGATGACCGGGCGGATCTCGACGACGTCGTCGTCGAGCAACTGCTCGTCGCTCGGCACGAGGGTGCCGTTGCGGATCACGAGGTGGGACTCACGGTTCAGCTCGAGGTCGGCCAGGAGCGCGTGGACACGACGTGGACCCGGGATGTCGAGCTCGCGCCGCGGGTTGCGCAGCAGCACCTTCACGACGTGCCGACCGTGCGCTTCTTGCCCGTGCGCTTCCTGCCGGTTCGCTTCTGTGCAGCCTTCTGCGACGCCCGGAGCAGCTTGGCCGTCTGTTGCTCCTGCTTCTGCTCCTTCGCGGAGATCGTGCGCAGGCTCATCCACTGGCCGGGCTCGAGCTTCTCGAGGGTGACGAACTGCTCGCTCTTGCCGGCAGCCTTGCGCAGCAGACGAGCGCCCCAGACGACGCCGCCGATGACCATCCACTTGCGGTCGCCGCCGACGACGCCCTTGTAGATGCCGTTGCGGCGGGCGAGCGCGAATGGCGAGAGGTACGACGGACGTCGACGTGCTGCCATCCGTCAGACCCTGCGGATCTCGACCAGTGTGGTCTTCTTCTTGCCGCTGCGCTTGCCGAGCAGGAACACGAGCAAGAGCAGCAGGAAGCCACCGGCTGCGGCGCCGGCCATGAGCGTCTGCTTGCTGCCCTCGACGGTCGACTGGATGCCGCCCTGGAACGAACGGAATTTTGCTTCGAGGTCGTCGCGCGACACACGCTTCGGCGATTCAGCCATCAGTTCAGTTCCTTCTCGATCTTCTTGATTCGCGACAGCGCGATGAGCACGACGACGACACAGAACACGATCACGATGAGATAGGCGACCCACGTGAACGCGCCATTCCCGCGGAGCCAGCTCACCTTGTCCTGGAGGAGACGGAGCAGCCCGAGGGCGAGGAAGAACAACCCGAGCCCGATCAGCAGCGCGCCAGCGAGGCCAAGGAGGACCTTGTTGCCGAGGCCCTTCAGCGGCCCGACGGTCTCCTGGCGGACGTAGGTCTTGACGAGGTCGATGACCTCGCTCATCTCGCCCGGGTCCTTCGAATCCTTCTTGGCGGCAGCTGCTGCCCTGTGATCCTTGTCTGCCACCCGTCTATATGTAGCAGGTCGGATGCGGCTCTTCCTACGGCTCCCCGAAATCGGCGCCGAAGTCGGAACCCCCCGACGGGTGTTGCAGACGGAACTGCTGCAACGCCTGAGCGTCGTCGAGCGCGGCCTCCAACAGATCGATCCGCTCCCGCGGCCCGCGAGCTGCCAGCAGGCGCTGCTGATCCGCCGGTCCGAGCGGCGCGAGGGCGCTGAGGTGGTACGACGCGACCAGCGGATCGGTGGACATCTCCGAGCTGACGTCGGCGTTCGCGTCACCGAGCTCGATCGCCAACGCGTTCATCCGGCGAACCCTGGTCCACGTCTCGCCGATCCGTTCGGTGAGGTCCTCGTCCGAGTCCTCGTCGGGAAGCTCGTGCACGTCGGCCTGCGGGTAGGGATCGTCCGGCAACCACTCCACGACCTGCACCCGGCGAGTGCCGACGGTGACGAGCGCGTATCGGCCGTCGTCGAGCTCGGCGACCTGGATCATCCGCGCCACGGTGCCGACCGAGCAGCGCACGTCTCCCCCGCCGACCTCGAGGCCGCGCGAGATCAGCACGACGCCGAACTCGTGCTCGGGCGAGACCAGGCAGTCCTGCACGAGCTGGCGGTACCGCGGCTCGAACACGTGCAGCGGGAGCACCGCCCCGGGCAGCAGCACCGATCCGAGCGGGAACATCGGCATGATCGCCATGGACGCCGACCTTACGACGAACCGAGTCGGCGTGTTCCGGAAAGACCGATCAGCGGGGGGCCAGGATGTCGACGGTGGGTCCGCTGGGGTACGCGCCGAGCGACTTGGCGAGTTCGTTCCAGAACGCCTCGTACGGCCCGGAGCCCGGTCCGCTCGGTTCGTCGCTGATCCCGGTCGCACCCAGGATGAGCGAGAAGTCCAGCGTGCCCCCGGTGGTGGTGACGTAGCCGGTGAGCGCCTTGACGTTGGTCAGCGTGCCGGTCTTGGCGTGCAGCCGGCCGACGACCGTCGAGTCGACGAACTGGGTCGCCAGCGTGCCCGTCTGTCCGGCCACGGCCAGGCCGGTGCCGAGCGGGCCGTCGAGCGGTTGGTGCAGCAACACCTGCAGCAAGATGTTGCACGTCACGACGTTGCCCGAATCCAGGCCGGAGCCGTCGACCGGGCTGATCTTCGTGGTGTCGATGCCCCACTCCGTCAGCACCCGCTTGATCACGTCGATCCCGTCGAGCGTCGAGCCGATCACGTTGTCGGCGTGGACGCTGATCTCCTTCAGCAGCATCTCCGCGGTGTTGTCGTCACTGGTGGTCAGCATCTCGCCGACGATGGAGGCCATGTTCGCCGATTGCACCGAGGCGATCTCGGGCAGGTCGGCGGGTGTCGGACCGGCCGCCGGTGCGCCGGACACCTTGATGCCGGCGGCCTTCAGCAGCCGGGTGAGCTCGGTGGCCGAGCCTGCAGCCGGGTCGGGGTAGCGCTTGGTCGTGCCGATCTGGCGGGTCGAGTCGTTGACCATCAACGCGCCGAGCGGGCCGGCCTCGCCGTTCTTGATCGCGTCCGACCACGACGGGACGAAGCGCTGCGTGTCGTAGCGCGAGTCGTCACCGACCACTCGGCCCTGGACCCGCGTGACCCCGGCGGTCACCAATGCCGTGACGAGGTTCTCCAGCGGCGTCACGTTCGTCGGCGCGTCCGTCAGGATCGACGGCGGGTAGTCGGCCGTCGAGAGCAGCGGATCGCCGCCGCCGAGCATGAACAGATCGCCCTGGACGACGCCGCCCGCGACGTTGCCGAGCAGCTTGGTGGTGTAGGTGTAGTCGGGCCCGAGCACCTCCAGCGCAACGGCGCCGGTGATCAACTTCTCGTTGCTGGCCGGGGTGACCGGGGCATCGCCGCCGTGGTCGTAGATCTTGCGCCCATCGACCTCGACGACCATGCAGGACGTGTCGTTGACGAGCGTGCCGAGTGCGGTGAGCGCCGTGACAAGCGAGCCGTCACTGCTCAACGACGCCAGGGTGCGCGGGGCTCGACGTACGGACAGCACCGGCGTCGTCAGCGGGATGGGCAGGTTCGGTTTCACCGGGACTTCAGCGACCTGATGCGCGGGGACGCGGGCGTCCGCCCAGTGCCACAGGTACCCGAAGCCGACCGCAGGGACTGCCGCCAGCACGATGAGGGCGAGGATCGGGGCGATGCCGACCTTGGCCGGTTTGCGGGCCATCAGCCGAGGTCTCGCGTGCGGCGGAACTCGGCGTACCGGTAGAGGTGGCCGAGCGCGGTGACGGCGCGGTTGCCGGATGCGTAGCAGAGCCGGCCGCTGGCCCGCACGGCTGCGGCACCTGGATTGTCCGGATCGGCGACGGCCAGCTCGGTGGCAGTGAGGATCGGCTTGTCGTAGCGGCGAGACAGCTCGTCGGCTGCCTCCGCGAAGCGCTCGTCCTGGCGGCGGTGGTAGGCCACGATCCGCTCCAGACCGAAGTCGGGGTAGAACGGCCCTTCGGCCATCAGCCGCGCCTGGTTGCTCTGGATGCCGAGCCCCAGGTACACGACCGCGTGCACGTCCTCATGCGAAGCGATCATCTCCATCACCTCGGGAATCGTGTCACGAGTTTCGCCTCCCGCGCAGTCAACCGGGTTGTTCCGGCTCCACCGAGGTGGGAGCTTGGTGTCGATCGCCGCCTCGAGGTCGGGGGGCAACGCCATCAGCCGCAGATCTCCGTCGCGGAAGATCGCGTCGCTGGTGACCACGCCCCAGCCTCCGGCAGTGGTGAGCACCACGACGTTCGGTCCCTTCGGCAACGGTTGCGTGGCGAAGGTGGCCGCCGCCTCGAAGGCCTCCTCGACAGTGATCGCGCGAGTCACGCCCGCGGCTCGGCACGCACCGTCGAACACCTTGTCGTTCGCTGCGAGCGCACCGGTGTGGCTCGCTGCTGCGGCCGCGCCGCCTTCGGTGGCACCCCCTTTGACGATCACCAACGGCTTGCGTGCCGCCACGGCGCCGAACCGGGCGAGCAGGCTGCGTCCGTCGGTGATGCCCTCGACATAGGCGAGGCCGACCGCGGTCTCGGTGTCGTCGGCGTAGAAGCCGAGGTAGTCGGCGACGTCGACCGCGGCGGCATTGCCCGCCGACACGGCGCGACTGATGCCCACGCCGGTCTGACGGGCGTAGTTCAAGAAGCTGGAGACGAAGTTGCCGCTCTGACTGGCGACACCGATCCGTCCGGCCGGCGGGAACGGCGCAACGATCTGCGCGCACAGCTTGGCGGGCGTGCTGACCACACCCTGGCCGTTGGGGCCGGCCATCAGGATGCCGAGCTCCGCGGCGAGCGCGACCAGTTCTGCCTCGGCGCGACGACCGTCCTCGCCTGCCTCGCCGTAACCGGCGCTCGTCAAGAACGCGGCCTTGATGCCCTTGGCGGCGCAGGCTCGCAGCAGGCCGGGGTTTGCCGCGGCGGGTGTGCACACGAAGACGAGATCGATCTCCCCGGCGGGCAGCGCGTCGATGTCCGCCACGGTGCGGATCCCGAGCACCTCCTCGCCGCTGAGGTTGGTGCCGTAGACGCCGCCGGTGTACCCGGCCGCCAGGATGTTGTGGAGGGAGACGAACCCGAACTTGCCCGGATGGCTGGACGCACCGGTGACCAGGACACCGCGTGGATCGAACAGCGCGGCGAACTGCTCGGCCGTCGGTGGCAGGTGCTCGGCAGGCGGTGGGCCCGCATCGCCGGGCTCGCCGACCTCCACCAGCGCGTCCACTGCCACGGGGCTGCCGTCGGAGCGGATGATCAAGGGGTTGACGTCGATGCTCTGCACATCGGGACGCGCCTCGGCGATCGCCCCGAGCCCGACGAGGACGTCGATCAACTGCTCGCGGTCGACAGCTGCTTCCCCACGGAACTCGCCGAGCAGCTTCTGCGTGGCCAGTCCGGAGACCATCTCGGCGGCCTCGACCCGGGTGACGGGGGCGGGCCGGAACACGACATCGGCGATCGCTTCAGCCAGCACGCCACCGACTCCCAGCATGACGGTCGCGCCGAACTGGGGATCGCGCAGCAGACCGGCGATCAGCTCGCGGTTGCCGGAGATCATCGGGGCGACGAGCAGGGACACATCACCGTCCTCAGTGGTGGCCTTGCCGAGCAGCTCCGTGGCGGCCGCCGCAACGGCGGCGCTGTCCGCGAGGCGCAGCTTGACGAGGCCTCGCTCGGTCTTGTGTGCGATCGCATCACCGCACAGCTTCACCACGACCGGGAACCCCAACGCCGCG
>JAOBWO010000020.1 GCA_025463415.1 Acidimicrobiales bacterium
CGTCACTACAGCCAAGCATCTCCGTGCTCGCCAGGGCGAGCATGCCTCTACACCGGTATGTACCAGATGAACACGCGCGTGGTCGCCAACGGCACGCCACTCGACGCGCGCTTCGACAACGTCGCGCTCGCGGCCCGGCGGGCCGGCTACGCGCCCGCGCTGTTCGGCTACACCGACCAGTCGGTCGATCCGCGCGAGGCCTCGGGGCCCGACGATCCGCGGATGCACGCCTACACCGGAGTGCTGCCGGGGTTCGATCCCGTGCTCGCCCTCGACGACGATCAGGTGCCATGGCGGGAGTGGCTCGTCGAGCACGGCTACGAGGACCCGGGCAGCAGTGAGCTCGCGCTGCGCAGTGAACCCGATCGCCCGGTGGAGCTCGGGGTGTCGACGTTCGTGACCGACGCCGCCCTCGGCTGGCTCGACGCGCGCACCGACGAATCACCCTGGTTCATCCACCTCAGCTACCTCCGCCCCCATCCGCCGTATGCCGCAGCCGGCGAGTTCGCGACCATGTACGACCCCGCCGATGTCGGCCTGCCGATCGCGCCGACCAGCGATCCGCATCCGTACCACGCTCGGGTGCTGGCCCGTCCGGGCATCGCGGCCCCGACCGATGAAGCCGAGATCCGCCACCTGCGTGCGCAGTACTACGGGATGATCAGCGAGGTCGATGCCCAGCTCGGTCGGGTGTGGGCCGAGCTGCGCGAGCGCGGGTTGTGGGACAGCACGCTGATCGTGGTCACCGCGGACCACGGCGAGCAGCTCGGCGATCACGGCTTGCTCCAGAAGCTGGGCTTCTTCGAGCAGAGCTACCACGTGCTCGGCATCATCCGCGACCCCCGTCACCCGGACGCGCACGGCACCGTCGTCGAGCAGTTCACCGAGAACATCGACATCTTCCCGACGATCTGCGACGCGATCGGCATCGACGTGCCGGGCCAGTGTGACGGCCTGCCGCTGACCCCGTTCCTGCGCGGCCAGGCGCCTCCGTGGTGGCGCGATGCCGCGCATTGGGAGTTCGACTGGCGGTTCCTCACGATCGGCCGCCACCCCCACCCGTGGCCGTGGGATCGCGCGCTCGAGCAGCGCAACCTCTCGGTGCGTCGCGACGCCGATGTGCAGTACGTGCAGTTCGGTGACGGCAGCTGGCTGTGCTTCGACCTGGCCGCTGATCCAACGGCGCGCACGACGATCGACGACCCGGCGATCGTGCTCGATCAGGCCCAGAAGATGTTGGTCTGGCGGGCGAACCACCTCGACCGCACGCTCACCGACATGCTGGTGGAATCAGGCGGCATCGGCCGCCTACCCCCCGGCGTCCCCGCGACCTTTCAGACGAGCTGACAAGCGAGGACGGTGAACAATCAGCTGTAGTAGCCGGTGACGTCGACGACGAAGTCGGTGCTGCCGCCGCCGCCGGCCCAGACCTTGATCTCGCGTGCGGCGCTGACGGGGACGACGCCGCCGTTGGCGATCGTCGTCTTGGCAGCTGTCCAGTTGATGGTGCTGGCGGCGTAAGCGGTGGCATCTCCGGCTGTGACCGCGAGGAACCCGTTGGCGGTGGTGTTGGCGATGGTGAGGTTGAACGTGATCGCCGTCGCGCCGAGCGGCACGGCGCTGGTCGCGGTGACCACGCCGGTGACGATGTCGCGAGCATCGGCGATGGAGACAGCGCGCGACGCCCCGGCAGCGAGGATCGCTGCGCCGGGCAGTGGCGCACGGCTGTCGTACGCGCGGATCGGTGCGATCGGGTGGAACTGCGGCGCGACGGCAGCGTTGATCAGCCGCCACTTGCCCGGTGCGCCGGCCTCCACGCAGCAGTAGAGGTTCCCGGCGTCGTCGCCGACGATGTCGCGCAGCGCATACGTGCCGGCTGTCGGCGAGCCCTTGGGGCCGAACGAGGCGATGCCGATCCGTCCGGCGGCATAGATCGCGTAGCCGGTGTTGGACGTTCCGTACACGCCCCACCCCGACTCGGCCTGGCCCCACACCCCGGCGGATTGCGCGCCGACGCCGCCGAACCCGGTGATCGCGTCGCCGTTCGTGCGGGCGCGGACGGTCAGCACGTCGGCCTCGAACGGCGCGAGGGAGGAGATGGAGGTCTTGTCGGAGACCGGGTTGTCGACCTCGCTGAGGATCGCCGACGAGGCGGCTGCCGCGGGCGCCGCGTTCGTGACGCCGTAGACGGTGGCCACGCCGAGTGCGGCGCCGCCGAGGCGGGTGAACGCCCGCCGCCGGCTGACGGACTCGTCCATCCCGGCGCCACTGGTGGTCGTGTGGGCGTCGGGCTCGTGCCGCGCGAGCAGTGCAGCGTTCTCGGCGGTGAGGCGCGCGACGGTGGCCTCGAGCTCGGCGAGGCGAGCCTCGATGCCTGTCGTGATGCCGGTCGTGCTGCCTGTATCGGGCTGGCTCATGGGTTCGTTCTCCTCAGTCGGACTTGGCGTCGGCGACGTAGTTGGCAGCCGGCGCGCCCTGCGGCACCGGCACGCCGTCTTTGCCGTCGGTGGTCGCGACGCCGGGGTCTGCGGGCCGGGTGGCGGTCGCGAAGCGCTCCGCGTAGGTGGCCGCCTGTGGGGCGGGCGGAGGCACGTCTTTCTCCGTCACGTCACTCATCGCGCCTCCTCGATCGGTCCACCGGCTCGTTCGCCCGGAGCAGCTTGGCACACGGGGATCCACGGCAGAGCCCGAACTCGACGCGCTACCGTGGCCCGACTTCGAGCGAAAAGGATGTCGGGATGGCGAACGAATGGGGTCCCCTCTGGGGGCTGGTCGGTGACTGGCACGGCGAGGGCGGACTCGACACGGCGTTCTCGCACTCGAAGAACCAGGTGCTCGGCACGCCATACCTCGAGAAGGTGACGATGAAGCCGTTCGGCCCCGTGGACAACGGCAGCCAGCACCTGTACGGGCTCGACTACAAGACCGCGATGTGGCGCAACGACGAGGAGAACCCGTTTCACACCGAGGTCGGGTACTGGCTCTGGGACGGCGCCACCGGTGAGGTGCTCCGCGGCTTCGTGGTGCCGCGCGGCATCACCGTGCTCGCCGGTGGCCGAGCCGCTGCCGACGCGACGTCGTTCTCGATGGCCGCCGATCTGGGCGGCACGAACTACACGATCGGCGAGAACCAGTACCTCGCCGACAAGGCCAGCTCGATCAGCTACCGGGTCAGCATCACCGTCAACGCGGACGACACGTGGAGCTACGAGGAGACGACCATGCTCAAGATGGCCGAGTTCCCCGAGCCCTTCGCGCACACGGATCACAACACGTTGCGGCGGGTGTAGGCGCAGTCAGGGTGCCTGCAACCCGCGCAGCCGCACGGACAGACAGGTGACGCATCCTTCGAGCTTGACGTACTCGCTGATGTCGACGACGACGGGTTCGTAGCCGAGATCCGTCAGCAACGCAGCCGTCTGCGGGCAGTCGGCCGAGATCAGCAGCTTCGCGCCGCCGAGCAGCACGACGTGCGAGCCGGACTCCTCGGGCACGGCGAGGAAGCGCGGGAACAGTGACGTGTCGTCGATGCTCGGCGGGTAGCCGATGATCGTGCCGTCGGGAAGCGCCGTGATCGCGGTCTTGAGGTGGAGCACCTTGGTCAGCGGCACCGCGACCACGGTGGCGCCGACGGGTTCGAGGATCGCGCGCAGCTGGCGGATCCCTTCGCCGTTGGTGCGCCCGCCGCGCCCGACGTAGATGATGTCGTTGCCGTTCTGGCCGAGCACCTTCAACACGTCGCCACCGTCGAGGGTGCCGGGCGGGCGGATGCGGTTGATCGAGTAGCCGAGCGCTTCGACGGCACGTTCCGCATCGGTGGTCTCCGGCTTGCGTTCGTCGGCCCCGGGGCGGGCGATGACGGCGACGTTCCGGTAGACGACCATCGTGTCCTCGACGAACGCCGAGTCGGGGCAGTCCGGCGCGGGCGGCACTTCGATGGTCTCCCAGCCGGCACCGTGCAAGGCGTCCACGTAGGCGCCCCACTGACGTTCGGCGAGCGCGACATTGACGGGCACGCGATCGATGTGGGTCACGATGCCCTCGGCAAGCCGAGGGCTGGGCCGCCGGACCAGCGCCAACTTCCTCGAGGCGATCACGAGGGCGACCTTACGCGTGCCGTCGGCCACGTCGTGGATCGTGCAATTCCTCCGATTTGGGACCATGCTGGTGGTCTTGGCTGGCGCTCTGGACGTGTGCTCGTGAGCCGAGCGTCCGGAAGCCGAGTCATCCCCGTAGATCGGAGCAGTCCCAATGTCTGGGAACGCGAGTTTCAACCACCGTCAAGCCGGTGTCGTGTCCGTCGAAGCCGTCGAGGCTCCGGAGATCGTCACCTCGGACTGGATCGACGAGCAGCTCGTCGACACGTACGCGCGCAACGGCCTGCGCCCCGGGTTGCTGGCCGAGCTGGCCGGGATCAAGGCACGCCGCTGGTGGCCGGAGGACGTCACGTTCGATCAGGCCGCAGCGATGGCCGGACGCAAGGCGATCGATGCCTCGGGGGTGGATCCCGCGGAGATCGGCCTGCTGATCTCCACCTCGGTCTGCAAGCACCACCTCGAGCCGTCGGTGGCCTGCGCTGTTCACCACTCGCTCGGGCTCTCCACCGCGTGCAACAACTTCGACCTGGCCAACGCCTGCCTCGGCTTCGTCAACGCGATGCACCTCGCCTCGACCGCGATCGACGCGGGATTCATCAAGTACGCGCTGATCGTCGACGGTGAAGGCAGCCGTCAGACCCAGCTGGCCACCATCAAGCGGCTCCAGTCCGAGACCGCCTCGGCCATCGATGTGTTCGACGAGTTCGCCTCGCTCACCCTCGGCTCCGGCGCGGCAGCGATGGTCGTCGGCAACATGGAACAGCATCCGGACGCGCACCGCATCGTGGGTGGCGTGGTCCGTGCCGCCACGCAGCACAACCGGCTCTGCGTCGGTGATCTCGAGCAGATGACCACCGACACGCGAGCGTTGCTCGACGCCGGACTGGAGCTCGGCCTGGCGTGCTGGGACGACGCAAAGTCGGAGTACGACTGGTCCAAGGGCATGGACCGCTACATCATCCACCAGGTCAGTTCGGTGCACACCCGGCTGCTCTGCGAGCGTCTCGACATCGACCCGGCCAAGGTGCCCCTGACGTACCCGCAGTTCGGCAACGTCGGGCCGGCGGCAATCCCGATCACCCTGGCGGGCGAGGCACCCTCGATCACCGCCGGCGAGCGGGTGCTGTGCATGGGCGTCGGCTCGGGCCTGAACATGAGCTTCACCGAACTCGAGTGGTGAGCTCGCCAACGTTGGACCGGGCGTTGCCATGAGCGTGGCCACGCGGCCGTCGGCTTCGCAGTGGCGGCGGTGGGGAATCGACCCGGCTTGGTCGCGTGAGGTCCGCGTCGCCGACCGGGACGGAGTGGTGCGAATGTGGCACGTCCTCGATCACGGTCCGGCCGAACCGGTCGGGACGATCGTCTGCGTGCACGGCAACCCGACGTGGTCGTTCCACTGGCGACGGTTCGTCGAACGGTTCGGCGATCGCTACCGCGTGATCGCGGTCGACCAGCTGGGGATGGGCTACTCGGAACGCACCGCACAGCGACGGTTCGCGCAACGCGTCGGCGATCTCGGCGACGTCATCGATGCGCTCGAGGTGACCGGTCCGGTGATCACCGTCGCTCACGACTGGGGCGGCCCGATCTCGCTCGGTTGGGTCCTCGGCAACACCGACCGGGTGGTCGGTGTCGTGCTGTGCAACACCGGAGTCGCAGTGCCCGCCGGCAGACGTGCGCCGGCACTGATCCGCCTCGCTGCGTCGGGGCCGATCACCGATCTGGTCTGTCATCGCACCCGAACGTTCGTGGACGGCACCCTGGCGCTGTCCGGCAAGCGGGTCACCTCGGTGGCGCGCAGCGGCTACCGCGCGCCGTATCGACGTGCGCGCCACCGGCAGGCGATCGCCGACTTCGTGGCCGACGTGCCGTTCGACGATTCGCACCCGTCCGCTGCCGCGATCGCCGCCGTTGCGGAGGGCATCCGTGCGTTGACGATGCCGGTGCTGCTCGCGTGGGGCGCTGCGGATCCCGTGTTCGACGACGACTTCGCGCACGACCTCGCCGCTCGTCTTCCGCACGCCGACCTGCATCGGTTCCCGACGATGGGGCACCTCGTGGTCGAGGAGGCCGACGTGGTCGGTGTCGTCGAGGCCTGGCTCGCCGACCGCGTCGAGGTGGCGACGGTGGGCTCGGTCGCGGGGGTCACGCGGGACGAACCGCCGGCCGCCGTGATGCCATCGGCTGCCGGGCCGCTGGAACCGATCTGGGCCGGGTTGACCCGCCGGGCGAACGATCCGTCGCCCGGCTTCGTCGACGGCGCGACCGGGACCGAGACCTCGTTCGCCGACCTTCACCAGCGGGTGATGGGCATCGCGGCCGGGCTCGCTTCGGCGGGCGTGCGGCCCGGCGACCGGGTCGCGGTGCTGGTGCTTCCGGGAGTCGATCTGCTCGCCTCGGTGTATGCGAGCTGGCGAGCTGGCGCTGTGACGGTGATCGCCGACCGCGGGCTCGGCCTGCGCGGTCTCGGTCGTGCCGTACGCGGCGCACGCGTGCAGTGGGTGATCGGGCCGACCAAGGCTCTGGCCGCAGCGCGAGTGCTGCGCTGGGCGCCGCGTGCCCGCCTGATCGCAGTCGGTCGACGGAGGTCGCTCGGCGCGGTTGCGACGCTCCGCGGGCTGGCCCGCTCCACCGCGCCGTTGCCACCCGAGCCGCGGGCCGGCGATCCGTCGGCGGTGCTCTACACCTCCGGCGCAACCGGTCCGGCCAAGGGCGTCCGCTACACCCATGGCCAGATGAGCAGCCAGTGCGATGCGCTCGCCGCGCTGTACGACATCGATGTCGACGACCGGTTGGTCGCCGCCTTCGCACCGTTCGCGCTGTACGGACCGGCGCTCGGCATCGCCTCGACGATCCCCGACGTCGACGTCACTCGGCCCGGCACGCTGACCGCCGAGGCGCTCGTCGCGGCGGTCGGATCGGTCGCAGCGACGGTTGTGTTCGCGTCGCCCGCGGCGTTGGCCAACGTCGTGCGAACGGCCGGTGCGGTGCCCGACCCGCGGCTTGCGTCGGTGCGGCTCGTGCTCTCCGCCGGTGCCCCGGTGCCGGTGGCGACGCTGCGCGCGATGGCCGACCTCTGCCCGAACGCGACGCTCCGCACCCCCTACGGCATGACGGAGTGCCTCCCGGTCGCCGACATCAGCGTGCCCGAGATCGATGCCGCAATCGTTGGGTCTGGCTCCAGCTCTGCTTTCGCCGGCGTGTGCGTCGGCGCGCCCGTCGCCGGCGTGCTGGTGATGATCGCCCCGCTCGACTTCGACCCGCTGCTTCCCGTCGAGTCGGTCGGCGTCGGCGTGATGGGCGAGGTCTTGATCCACGCGCCGTGGGTGTCGTCGGGCTACGACCAGCTCTGGCGCACCCAGCACGACGCGCGCCCGGCCGGCACCGACGGCAACACCTGGCATCGGTCCGGCGACGTCGGCCACCTCGACCGCGATGGCCGACTGTGGATCGAAGGCCGCAGCGTCCACGTGATCGATGCCGAAAGTGGGCCGATCACTCCTGTACCTGTCGAGGTCGCGGTCGAGCGCCTCGACGGCATCGATCGTTGCGCCGCGGTCGGCGTCGGTCCGAGTGGGTGTCAGCAACTCGTCGTCGTGATCGAGGATCCCAACGCTCCCGAAGGGCTGGCCTCGACCGAGCGCGCCACCCGCGTTCGCAGCGCAGTGGATGGCAGCGTCGCGGCGGTGCTGGTGCTGCACGCGCTGCCGGTCGACATCCGCCACAACACCAAGATCGACCGCGCGGCCGTCGCCGCATGGGCAGCCAGGGTTCTGGCGGGCGGCCGGGCGTGAGGGTCCAGGCGTGAGGGTCTGGCCGTGAGGGTCTGGCCGTGAGGGTCCTGGTCACCGGCGCGACCAGCCTGCTGGCCCGCCGGACTGCTGAGCTGCTGATCGAGCGCGGCGACGAGGTCGTCTGCCTGCAGCGCCACGTCGCGCCGCTCGATGCGGAGCAACGCCTCGGCGACATCCGTGATCGCGATCACGTCGCGGCGGCCACACGCGGTTGCGACGCGATCATCCATGCGGCGGCCAAGGTGGGCGTCGTCGGCTCGTGGGACGACTACCACGGGGTCAACGTCGACGGCACCAACGCGGTGGTGGCGGCCGCCCGCGCCAACCGCGTCGGTCGCGTCGTGCACGTGTCCACGCCGTCGGTCGCCCACGTCGGCTCCTCGATCGTCGGTGGCCTGGCCGATCCGCCCGTCACCGGTCGACATGGCGCGTGGTACGCGGAGTCGAAGGCGATCGCCGAGCAGAACGCGATCGCTGCCGCCTCCGAGGAGCTCGCCGTGGTTGCGATCCGGCCTCATCTGGTCTGGGGGCCGGGCGACACGCAGCTCGTCGGCCGCATCGTCCAGCGCGCCCGTGCAGGTCGGCTCGCGCTCGTGGGCAGTGGCGCGGCGCTGATCGACACCACCTACATCGACAACGCCGCCAGCGCACTCGTCGCGGCCTTGGACGCGGCTCGCCCCGACGCGGCGTGCAACGGTCGCGCCTACGTGATCGCCAATGGGGAGCCTCGACCGATCCGCGACCTGATCCTCGGGATCTGCGCTGCAGCGGGCGTCGAGATCGAGCCGCGCGAGGTGCCCCGGCGGCTGGCGACTGCGGTGGGCGCGTTGGTGGAGGGAGCGTGGAGGCTGCGGCGGGCCTCCACTGAGCCGCCGCTGACCCGGTTCCTCGCCGAGCAGTTGGGCACCGCGCACTGGTTCGATCCGCGCCCGGCGCGCCACGATCTCGGCTGGGAACCGACGGTGTCGATCGACGAGGGCCTGCGCCGGTTGACCGCCTGGTACGCCGAGCAGTGACATGCACGACGTGGGGTAGGAGTTCGCACCCCGCCGCTGGCAGGCTGATCGCGTGAACCAGCCCGACCTGCTCGTGATCGGCGGGGGACCGGCGGGCGCGGCCACGGCGATCCGGGCGGCCCGTGCCGGAGTGCGTGTCACCCTGTTCGAGAAAGGCCCGCACGGGCGCGACAAGGTCTGCGGTGACGGGCTGACGCCGCGTGCGGTTGCCGCGCTGCAGGATCTCGACATCGACATCAGCCCCGCGCACCGCATCGACGGGTTGCGGATGATCGCCGGCAAGAAAACTCGCGAGCTGGCCTGGCCGACGACCGACCGGTTCCCGAACCACGGTGCGGTCTGGCCGCGCCGCAAGTTCGACACGTACCTGATCGACCTCGCGATCGAGGCCGGCGCGGACGTTCGCTTCGACACCGAGGCGCTGCCCATCGTCGACGGCGCGGCTGTCGTCGGTGTGTCCGCCGGAGGCGAGACGTTCACCGCACCCCTCACGGTGCTGGCGGCCGGCGCGCAGGGTGCCGCGGCCAAGATCGTCGGCGCCGAGCGCGATCCGGACGAACCGTTCGGCCTCGCGATCCGTGCCTACGCGGAGACGCCCCGCCACGCCGAACGCCACCTCGAGGCCTGCCTCTCCCTGCGCGACGAGCACGGCGTGCCGGTGCCCGGCTACGGCTGGATGTTCCCCGCAGGCGACGGCACGGTGAACATCGGTGTCGGCGCGCTGAGCACGATGCAGGGCTTCAAGAAGCTGAACTTGAACACGTTGCTCGACCAGTACGCGGCGATCGTGCGCGACAGCTGGTCGCTGGGTCCGTACCTCGAGAAGCCACGCGCCTGGCGGCTGCCGATGAGCAGCCTCCGTCGGCACGGACCGGGGTGGATGGCAGTCGGCGACGCGGCCGGCTTCGTCAACCCGATGAACGGTGAGGGCATCGACTACGGCCTGGAGAGCGGCACCCTGGCGGCCGATCTGTTCGTCGCCAACCCGGCGACGGCGCCCGACATCTACGACCGCGTCGTCGGCGAGCGGTTCGACGCCTTCTTGCGTACCGGCCGCCGGTTCAGCTTCATCATCGGCCATCCGCTGCTGCTCCGCAGCGGGCTGCGCGTCGCTGTCGGTACCCAAGCGGCGGCGAACGTGACGCTGTCGGTGATGGGCAACCTGGTCGACAACGAGACCCCGGGCGTGGCCGGCAAGGTCCTCGGGCTGGCCGACCGCGCGTTGCGCATCGCCGACCCGTTGTTGCGTCGGACGCGCGCCACGGCCTGAGGTGCGGTTGCGATCGCTGCCGGAAACGATGAGCGACACCGAGATCACGCCCACCGCATACGATCGAGCGATGGAGTTGGCGGAACCGATGGGCGGCGGCCCGTTCCCCGCGATCGACGTCGATGGTCGCCATCAACGTCGTGACCGGAACAAGACGGCAGTGCTGGATGCCTACCTCGACCTGATCGGGGAGGGCAATGACTCGCCATCGGTGGCGGAGGTCGCGGGGCGCAGTGGCGTCTCCCACCGATCGGTGTTCCGGTACTTCTCGGACAAGGACGATCTCGCGCGCACGT
>JAOBWO010000024.1 GCA_025463415.1 Acidimicrobiales bacterium
CATCGACGCGCAGGAAGAAGCCGACTCGGCCCGCTGTTTGATCGCCGATGCCTGCGGACTGCCGCTCTCCATCAGCCTGTGCGAGGAGAATGGCCGTCGTCGCTCCGGGCGGGCGGACGACGACCCAACGCTTCGAACGGCCGTCGTTGGTCAACGAAGGTGCGTCCTCGACGAGCTCGAACCCGAGTACGTCCACGAAGAACGCAATGGCAACGTCGTAGTCCTCCACGATGATGGCAACCGACTCGATGTGCATTCGGAGGACCGTACTTCGAGCGACGAAGCGGAACGACGAGCGCCACATCGCTTCATCGTCGTGGGCTGACGTTCATGCGGATCTGCCAGTCGCGCCCCGGCTGACGCACAGGTCGTGACTCAGCCGGAGATGGGTTGCGCGTCGCCCTTGCGTTGGGCCTGCTTGAGCCCGCCGACAGAACCGGACGGTGGGGTTTGTGTAGGCGCCGTGAACAGGCGCGGGCGGTACCGGGTCGGGTCACCACCGTTGTGCTGCTCCCAGCCGATGTCGATCTGGGACAGATCGACGATCAGCCCGCCGGATGGATCGAGCCAGGGCATGAGGATCGGCGAGTAGGTCACCATCCCGACGGTGCTGCCACGGGGGAGCGCAGGCATCGTCACGACCGTCGTCCACGGGCCCCATGGCGCATCGGCCGTGTCGATCACGACGGTCGACCCCAAGAAGGCATCGGGCTTGGTGACCGAGTACCAGTGACCGTCGATGACGACGGGACGCATCGCGTTCTCCGTCCAGAACCGGCTCGAGATCGCAACAGCCGCAGCGGGATCGGCCGACCAGCCACTGGCCGTGCGGTACTCCGGCACGGCGTCGAGATGACCTCGCGGCACCCGCGCCAACCACATCTTCGTGGCCGAATGGGGACCGTTCTTGTAGCCACCCTCACGGCTGAGGTTCTCGACGAAGCTGTTCCCGAAGAGGTAGGAGTAGTCGCCGTCGTCGGCCACGGCGAACCCGTAGATCGGCGCGACGCCGGGGTTCGGCGCGGGCACGAAGCTGAGCCGCTGCAGGGACTGCACGTCGTAGGTCGCCAGCCACGTCTTGACCGGGTGCACGTTGGAGCCATCGAGCGGATCGGCGGGCACCGGGTCGCGGATGATCTCGATCCAGAACAGGCTGAGCGTGCCGCCGTTCACCGATCCGCCGGCGGGCCAGAAGAAGTCGTTGAAGGATTCTCCCGTGCCCGGGTCGAAGGACTGCACGGCGGCGGTCGTCCCACGCTGCAAGGCCGTGAAGCATCGACCGTCCTGCACGAGCGCAGTGGAGCTGATGTACTGCCCGGCCGACATCGTCGAGGCGCGACCGGTGTAGTCGATGAACGTGTCCTGGAGCAGCCAGAGGAAGCGCTGGCCGCCGAGTGGGATCACCCGCGGTGAGTCGTGTCCGATCACGGGGCCGACGCGCGCGGAGAGGAACGACTCCAGTCCGTCGGCGGAGAGGTCGGTGGCGCATCCCGCGTCCGTGGCGATGTAGTCGCGCGAGTACGCGGTGGTGGCGACTGTCGGCTTCGGCGCGTTGGCCGGCGTCGGCGATGCCGACGGCGCCCGATCGGTCGAGACGAGATCGGCCGGAACCGGCGCTTCCGACGCGGGCTGCACCGCCGTTGCGGTGGCCTCGCCGGCGCGGCTCGATCCGCGGAGGACGGGAACCGCTACGACGATCCCCACCACGGCCAGAGCGGCAAGCCGGCGGAGCACGGTCGACATGTGACTCCTCTCTGGCTCGGTCGGTTGGACCCAGACACCGTAGGCGCGCTCAGAGCGTGCGGGTGTACTGCACCTCGGCCACCGGGTGGGGGGCGTCGACCCCGGGCATCGTGGGACCGGCCCACATCGACTCGCGCCCGAGCCACGTCCAGCCGACCTTCTCGTAGAACCGCCGGGCGCGTGAGTTGTCGCGCAGCGCCCACAGGCTCGCCTGACCGAAACCACGGGAGCGCAGCCAGTCCTCGCTCGCGGCCATCAGCGTCGTGGCCAGCCCCGATCCCCAGGCGACCGGGCGGAGGTAGAACGAATAGACCTCGCCTCGGTCAGCGTCGGTCTCGACGCCGTCGACCCGTTCGGGCCCGACCGCTGAGAACCCGACGACCTCTCCATCGAGCTCACCGGCCAGCGTGCAGGCGGTCGCGTTGTCGAGCCAGCTCCCGTCACGCCACCACGTCCGCCTCGACGCGTCGAAGTCGCCCGCGTCGAGGTAGGCGTCGGGGAACAGACCCCGGTACGCGGTTCGCCAGCCCTGGACCTGAGCGTCGCACATCGCGTCGGCATCGGTGTACCGCGCCGGACGAACGTGGATGATGGGCGAGGTGGGCATCAACCCATCGTGGCAAATGTGACGCGGCCGACGCCGCGGAATTTCAGACGGCGAGCAGGTCGCGTGCGCCCGTGTCGCTCGACGGGTGGCGCAGCTTGCTCATCGCCCGCGCCTCGATCTGGCGGATGCGCTCACGGGTGAGGTTGAAGTGCTCGCCGACCTCTTCGAGCGTGCGCGGCTCGCCGCGATCCAGCCCGAAGCGGAGCTTGAGGATCTCCCGCTCGCGCTCGTCCAGCGGAGCGAGCAGTCGAGAGATCTCCTCGGGCAGCAACGCGGTGGCGGCGACCTCGAACGGGGACTCGGCCGAGCGATCCTCGACCACGTCGCCGAGCTCGGCGTCGCCGTCTTCGCGCAGCGGCTCGCTGAGCGACAGGGGCTCGGCGGCGAAGCGCAGCGCTTCGGTGACCTTGTCCTCCGGCATCTCCACTTCGCGGGACAGCTCGGCGAGCGTGGCCGGACGGCCGTACTTCAGCTCGAGCCGGCTGCGCGCCTTCTGCAGCCGGGCGAGGGTGTCGCCGGCGTGGACAGGGAGGCGGATCGTGCGGCCGGTGTTGGCGATGCCGCGCGTGATGGCCTGACGGATCCACCACGTGGCGTACGTGGAGAACTTGAAGCCCTTGCGCCAGTCGAACTTCTCGACAGCGTGCATCAGGCCGAGGTTGCCCTCCTGGATGAGGTCGAGCAGCGGCAGACCCGACGCCTGGTACTTCTTCGCGATCGAGACCACGAGTCGCAGGTTCGATTGCACGAACGCGCGCTCGGCCTCCTCACCCTCTTTTGCCTGACGCCGAAGCTCACGCTTCTTGGCTGCCGTGATGTCCTTGCCAGCAGAGTCGAGGTCGACGATTGCCGACTTGCCCGATTCGATCAACTTCGCCAAACGGACTTCGTCGTCCTTGGTGAGAAGTGTGTACTGACCGATGT
>JAOBWO010000026.1 GCA_025463415.1 Acidimicrobiales bacterium
TGATCCTCAACGCGGTGAACCTCAACCTGCTCGCGTTCGCGTTGCGCAACCACAACCCCGACGGTCAGGTCTTCGCGCTGTACGTGTTGGCGATCGCTGCGGCCGAGGTCGGCGTCGGCCTCGGGCTCGTGCTGCTGATCTACCGCAACAAGAAGTCGATCTCGCTCGATGAGCTCTCCGAGATGAAGGGCTGACCCGTGCTGGCAGCTGAGACGGGTTGGTTCCTCCAACACGCGTTCCTGATCCCGATCGTCCCCGCGGTCGCGTTCGCGCTGATCATCTTCTTCGGCAAGCGGATGCCGATGAAGGGCAGCGAGTTCGGCCTCGCGTCGATCGGCGCCTCGCTGGTGCTGGCCGTGGGCACGGCGTACCAGTGGATCGATCGCGTCGACTTCTTCTCCGGATCGGAGCAGGCATCGGCGTTCGGCGGCTTCGCCCGCGCCTTCCGTCTGAACGCAGAGGAGAGCAGCACGACCTACGTCGAGCCCGTCATCCGCAAGATCGTCTGGTGGCAGAGCGGCGGCGTGGAGATCGGCCTCGGCCAGCACATCGACGGACTGGCCGTGATGCTGCTCCTGCTGGTCGCGTTCATCTCCCTGCTCGTGCAGATCTACTCGCTCGAGTACCTGCGCGGCGATCGCCGATACACCCACTTCTTCGCTGCGCTCACGCTGTTCAGCGCCGGCATGCTGGCGATGGTCCTCGCTGAGAACATGGTCCAGCTGATCCTCGGCTGGGAGATCATGGGTCTCTGCTCGTTCATGCTGATCGGGCACTGGTGGGAAGAGGAAGCCAACGCGTTCGCTGCCCTGAAGGCGTTCTGGACCGTCCGCGTCGGCGACATCGGACTGCTCGTCGGCACCGGTGTGATCTTCTTCGGGGCCAGTGCCTACGCCAGCAAGCTCGGCAACGGTTCCAGCGGGTTCAGCATCGACACGATCAACCAGTGGGCGCTCAGCGGCACTGCGTCACACACCCTGATCCTGTGGGGCAGCGTTGCGCTGTTCATCGCCGCGATCGGCAAGAGCGGCCAGTTCCCGCTGCACACGTGGCTGCCCGACGCGATGGCCGGCCCGACGCCCGTCAGCTCACTGCTGCACTCCAGCACGATGGTCGTCGCCGGCGTGTTCCTCGTCGCCCGGCTGTACCCGATGTTCCACGTCGGCATGGACATCAACGTGGCCGGCCAGCACTTCAACATGATCGCCGTCATCGGCGGCATCACGATCATCATCGCTGCCGCACTGGCCTTCGTGCAGAACGACATCAAGAAGGTGCTGGCGTACTCCACGGTCAGCCAGCTCGGATACATGATGATGGGCCTCGGCGTCGGCGCGTGGACACCTGCGGTGTTCCACATCTTCACCCACGCGTTCTTCAAGTGCTGCCTGTTCCTGTGCGCCGGCTCGGTGAGCCACAGCGGGAGCCACCACAGCTTCGACATGAAGAAGGACATGGGCGGGCTGCGCAAGAAGATGCCGATCACCTTCGGGGCATGGGTGCTGTCCACGGCCGCGCTGTGCGGCGTGCCGTTCTTCAGCGGGTTCTTCTCCAAGGACGAGATCATCGACAACGCGCACAACAACGGGTACAACGTGTTCTTCATCGTCGGCCTCGTCGGCGCCTTCATGACGACCGCGTACATGACCCGGGCCACCTACCTGACCTTCTTCGGCAAGGCTCGCGGTGCAGCGGCCGGTGAGCACCACGACGACGTCACCGTCGTCCACGCCGACGTGCACGACACGGCAGCGCCCGTGCTGGCGATGGCCAGCCACGGCAACGTGGTCGTCGCCGATGCCACGCATGGCGGCAGCGAGGCACCGGACGAAGCCGGCGCACACACCCCCGACGCACCCGATGCACGCGGTCGCGACGTGCACGATGCGCACGGCGATGACGCGCACGACGCGCACGGGCATGACGCACACGATGCCCACTCCGGTCCCCACGAATCGCCGGCGCTGATCACCGTCCCGCTGGTGATCCTTGCCTTCCTCGCGGTCGTCGCCGGCTACCTCAACGCTGCGCCGTTCAAGATCGAGAAGTTCACCCACTGGGTCGCCGCGGCGGGCGACGGCGTGCACTTCCCGCAGCTGGCCGCAGCCGAGTTCGAGTGGGGCAAGGCCGTGCCGTCGATCCTGCTCGTGCTGGCCGGGTTCGTCGTCAGCCTCGGCGTGTGCCGGGCGATCTACGGCGAGAAGGCCAATCCGCTGAAGGGGCTCACTGCGCGGATCGCACCGCTGCGCTGGGGCCACACGTTCCTCGTCAACAAGTACTACCTCGACTTCCTGTACGAGAAGGTGATCTTCCATGGCATCGCCTACCCGATCAGCAAGGGCGCCTACTGGATCAACCAGAACGTGATCGACCGCACGGTCAACGAAGCCGGACTCGGCGCCCGAAAGGTCGGTGGCTGGGTCTACCGGAACATCGACCAACGCGTGGTCGATGGCGCCGTCAACGGTTCCGGTGCCGCAGCCCGGGGTTCGGGCAGCGCACTGCAGCCGACGCAGTCAGGCAAGGTCAACCAATACGGGGCACTGCTCTTCGGAGCCGCCGCCATCGGCGCCCTCGTTCTCGTCATCGTCAATCTCTGAGGAGCCTCACGGCAATGGATGTACTTCGCAACAACAA
>JAOBWO010000042.1 GCA_025463415.1 Acidimicrobiales bacterium
GGCGGCGTGTCGATGCTGAAGACCTGGTCGCGGGTGGCCGAACGATCGAAGGAGTAGGTGCCGTCGGTGTTCCATTGCTGGCTCCACCGGGCTTCGATGCCATCGAGCGACGGCTTGTCCGGGATCGTGCTCATAAGGGATCCAGGCTACCGAGCGACGTGTGCAGCTCAGCGGAGGCTTTCCGCGCCACCCATCCGCGTCACACGTCCTCCGGCGGCTCCGCTGGGGATGGGTGAAGGGCCGCGTCGACGCGCTCGGCCCACTCGACGTCTTCGGTGCTGGCGCCCGTGGCGCGGATCTCGGCCCGCTGGCGGCCGAGGTCGATCGCCGCTGCTTCGGCGGCGGGCGTGAGCACGGTGCTGGCGATGTCGTCACGGAGGCGTCCGGCCAGCGCCGGGCTCATCCCCCCGGTGCTGACGGCGACGGTGATCGGCCCTCGACGGGCCACGGCGGGGAGGATGAACGTGCAGTTGTCCGGGTCGTCGGCGCTGTTGACCCAGATCCCGTGCGACGTCGCGTCGGCTGCGACCAGCGCGTTGACGGCCGGGTCGTCGGTGGCGGTGATGACCAGCTGGAACCCGACGACGTCGCCCTCTTGGAAGGGCCGGTGGTCCACCTCGACAGCGACCGTGTCGATCGCGGAGACCGTCGACGGGGCGATCACGGTGACCCGTGCCCCTGCGTCGGCCAGGCCGGTGGCCTTGCGCAGCGCCACGGGCCCGCCGCCCACGACCAGCACTCGCGTGCCCGACAGGTCGAGGAACACCGGGTATCGGAACGTCATGCGCGCACGCTATCCGTCGACCGCAGCGCGCGATTCCTGACCTTGGCACGAAAGGTGATCGGATTTGTCGGGATAGAGTGCGTCCATGTCGTTGATCACGTTCCCCGATTCGCTCGAGACCGGTCAGCCAGCGGACACGCTGCGCTGGGCCGCTCAGCAGTTCGGCGTCGACGGCCTGGTCGTGACGGCCAGCTTCGAAGACGCAGTCCTCGTCCACGTCGCTGCCACCGCGGTCCCCGGCATCGAGATCGTCCTGCTCGACACCCAGTACCTGTTCGCCGAGACCAAGTGGCTGGTCGATCAGCTGACCAAGACCCTGGATCTCAACCTCCGCGTCGTCAACCCGCTCCCGAACGTGCAGCCGGACAACCTCTGGCAGTCGGATATGGAGGGCTGATGCGCGATCCGCAAGGTCGAGCCGCTGAACCGCTCGCTCGAGGGCAAGAAGGCATGGGTCACCGGCGTGCGCCGAGCAGACGGCCCGACCCGCGCCAACGCCCCCGTCGGGACGTTCGACATCGGCCGCAACATCGTCAAGCTCAACCCGCTGGCCGCCTACACCGACGACGACATGGCGCTCTACGCGCAGCTGCACGACCTGCCGGCGAACCCTCTCACCGAGCGCGGCTACCCATCGATCGGCTGCTGGCCGTGCACCCGCCCGGTCGCTCCTGGCGAGGACAAGCGCGGCGGCCGTTGGGCCGGCAGCGCGAAGACCGAATGCGGGCTGCACGTATGAGCCTGGACGTCAACCTCGATACGGGTTCCAGCGACGCTGCGCAGGCACAGCACGAGGCCGCGCACCTGCACCTCGACGTGTTGACGGACGAGGCGATCACGATCATCCGCGAGGTCGCGGCCGAGTGCGAGAACCCGGTGCTCCTGTTCAGCGGCGGTAAGGACTCCGCGGTGCTGCTGCACCTCGCCCTGCTCGCGTTCGCCCCGGCCCGGTTGCCCTTCCCCGTGATGCACGTCGACACGGGCCACAACTTCGCCGAGGTGATCGAGTACCGCGACCGCCTGGTGGCCGATTGGGGCGTCCGGCTGGTCGTTGCCAGCGTGCAGGAGTCCATCGACGCCGGCCGCGTCGTGGAGGACACCGGCCCACGCGCCAGCCGCAACCGGCTCCAGTCCGTCACGCTGCTCGACGCGATCGGTGAGCACGGCTTCGACGCCGCGTTCGGCGGCGGTCGGCGCGACGAGGACAAGGCACGCGCCAAGGAGCGCATCCTCAGCTTCCGCGACCGCCAGGGCCGCTGGGATCCGCGCCAGCAGCGCCCCGAGCCGTGGGGTGTGCTGAATGCGCGCATTCGCAAGGGCGAGCACCTGCGTGCGTTCCCACTGTCGAACTGGACCGAGGTCGACATCTGGAACTACATCGCGCTGCACGAGGTGCCGCTGCCGAGCATCTACTACAGCCACACCCGCACCGTCGTCGAGCGCGACGGCATGCTGCTGTCGGTGGGCGGTCCGGTCGTCCTGGAGGACGGCGAGGCGCCGTTCGATGCGGTCGTGCGCTACCGCACCGTCGGCGATGCCAGCTGCACCGGCGCCGTGGAGTCGACGGCGCGCACCGTGCAGGACGTGATCGCCGAAGTGGCTGCTGCGCGCATCACCGAGCGCGGCGCGACACGCGCCGACGACACGTTCAGCGAATCCGCGATGGAAGACCGCAAGCGAGAGGGCTACTTCTGATGAGCACTGCCACTGCCACCGCCCTGCGCGGCACGCTCCGCATCGCCACGGCCGGTTCGGTCGACGACGGCAAGAGCACCCTGATCGGCCGTCTGCTGCACGACACCAAGACGGTGTTCGAGGATCAGCTCAGTGCGGTCATCAAGGCCAGCCGTCGTTACGGCGACGGCGAGACCAACCTCGCGCTGCTCACCGACGGCTTGCGCGCCGAGCGCGAGCAGGGCATCACCATCGACGTCGCCCATCGCTACTTCGCGACGCCCGAGCGCAGCTTCATCGTCGCCGACACGCCCGGGCACGCGCAGTACACACGCAACATGGTCACGGGCGCTTCCACGGCCGACGTCGCGATCGTGCTCGTCGACGCTCGCCACGGTGTGGTCGAGCAGACCCGGCGTCACGCGTTCATCGCGACGCTGCTCGCCGTCAAAGGCATCGTCGTCGCGGTCAACAAGATGGACCTGATCGACTGGGACGAAGCCGAGTTCGACATCATCGCCAAAGAGGTCGAGGCCTACGTCGAGGCGCTCCCGACGCCGGTCCCGGTCGTGGCGATCCCGCTGTCCGCGCTGCTCGGCGACAACGTCGTCGGCGGCTCGGTGCACACCCCGTGGTACGACGGCCCGCCGTTGCTGCAGCTGCTGGAGCAGTTCGACAACCAGCCGCGGATCGCGGTCGGGCCGCGGCTGCACGTGCAGCGAGTCATCCGTCCGCAGGGTGGTGAGTTCGCCGACTTCCGCGGCTACGCCGGCGTGCTCTCCGGCGGCACGCTCGCTGTCGGCGACACCGTCACCGTGCAGCCGAATGGGATCACGTCCACCGTGCGCGCGCTCCATCGTGCGGGCCGCCCGGTCGAGCGCGCCGAGATCGGCCACGCGCTCGTCGTCGAGCTCGCCGACAAGGTCGACGTGGCCCGCGGCGACGTGCTCGTCGGAGCCGACTCGGCAACGCCGGCGCACGTCGGTGAGACCGTCGAGATCGACATCTGCTGGATGATCGACGCACCGCTCACCGTCGGCAGCCGCTACTGGTTCAAGCACGGCAGCCGCACCGGCCGCGCGACGGTCACGGCCATCGATCACTGCCACGACCTCGCCACCCTCGAGCGGGTCCCCACCGACCGGCTCGGCCTCAACGACCTCGGGCACATCCGCCTGCAGCTCAGCGAGCCGATCGTGGCCGACCGCTACGTCGACAACCCCGATGGTGGCCGGCTGATCCTGATCGACGAAGCGACGAACACCACCGCCGGCGCGGCGATGGTCACCTCCATCGCCCCCTAGTCCTAGCCTTCCGGTCATGTCATCCGTCGGTGTCGGCCACATCGCGCTCGTCGGCGCGGGTCCGGGCGACCCCGACCTGTTGACGGTCCGCGCCGCGCGCCTCATCGCCGAGGCCGACGTCGTCGTCCATGACGCGTTGGTGGGCGCGGGCGTGCTGGCCCTCGTGCGACCGGACGCCGAGCTGATCGACGTCGGCAAGCGCCCCGGTGCGGGTGTCGCCCAGGAGGAGACCAATGCGATCCTCGTGCGCCTGGCCAACGAGGGAAAGCGCATCGTGCGGCTCAAGGGCGGTGACCCGTTCGTGTTCGGTCGCGGGGGAGAGGAAGCCGTCGTCCTCGCGGCCGCGGGTTTCGCATGCGAGATCGTGCCGGGCATCACCTCGGCCGTTGCGGCGCCCGCCGCGGCAGGCATCCCGATCACCTATCGGGGTCTTGCTGCCTCGTTCACCGTCGTCACCGGTCACCGCCAGTACGGCGAGCTGCCGGTCAACTGGGCTGCGCTCGCACAGGCCGGCGGCACGATCGTGATCCTGATGGGCGTCGCCGAGCGGGGGGTGATCGCGAGCGCCCTGATGGTTGGCGGTCTCGGCGGCGACACGCCGGTTGCCGCGATCCGCTTGGCGACCACGAACCGACAGGTGATCTCGCGCTGCCGGCTCGACGGCCTGTCCGATCTCGACCTGGAGTCGCCGGCAACGCTGGTGATCGGTGCGGTCGCTGCCTTAAACGTCACCGAGGTCGCGGCGGCAGGCGCATACGCTGTCGACCCATGCTGAACCTGTACGACACCGCGACACGAACTGTTCGCCCGCTCGCCATGCGCGATCTCGGCACGGTGAGCCTGTACGTCTGCGGTCCGACGGTCTACGGGCCTCCGCACATCGGCCACGGCCGTTCGACGCTGATGTACGACATCCTCCGCCGCTACCTCGAGTCGACGGGCCTCACTGTGCGGCACGTCAGCAACATCACCGACATCGAGGACAAGATCATCGAACGTGCCGCGCGAGAGGGCCGCGAGTGGCAGGAGATCACCGCCGAGAACGAGGCGCTGTGGTGGCAGGCGATGGATGCGATGGGCGTCCTGCGCCCCACCGACACACCGCACGCGACCGACTACGTCGAGGGCATGGTCGAGCTGATCGGTGACCTGATCGATCGCGACGCCGCGTACGTCACCGACGATGGCATCTACATGTCCGTCAAGACGGTCGCCGACTACGGTCTGCTCACCCATCAGCGGCTCGAGGACATGCTGACCGGTGGCGGCGACCGGGAGGTGTTCGGCGCCGAGAACAAGCGCGATCCCGCTGACTTCGCGCTCTGGAAGTTCACCAAACCCGGCGAGCCGAGCTGGTCGTCGAGGTGGGGCGACGGGCGGCCGGGATGGCACAGCGAGTGCGTGGTGATGAGCCTCGCTCTCCTCGGCGAGCACTTCGATCTCCACACCGGTGGCCAGGACCTCAAGTTCCCCCATCACGAGAACGAGCGGGCTCAGGCGGTCGCGCTGGGCAAGGGGTTTGCCAACCACTGGATGCACCATGCGTTCGTGGTCGACGCCGAGGGCGAGAAGATGTCGAAGAGCCTCGGCAACTTCACCACGCTGCTCGACCTCGTCGACACGATGGACCCGCGCAGCTACCGCCTGCTGCTGCTGCAGAGCCACTACCGATCGCCGGTCAGCGTCAACGCCGACACGGTCGGCGCCGCCGAGCGCGCCCTCGCCGGGCTGGACACGTTCGCCCGTCGCGCGGCTGCGGCCGGCGTGGCCAATGTGGCGGCCGACCCGACCCTCGTGGCATCGTTCCGCGACCGGATGGACGACGACCTGGACACGGCGAACGCGATGGCGTTGGTGTTCGATGCAGCACGCCGCGGCAATGCCGCCGTCGACGACGGCGATCTCGCCCTCGCGTCCGTTCTAGCGGCTTCGGTGCACGAACTGTGCGGCGCTGTCGGCCTGGTGCTCAAGCTGGCCGACGAGGTGCCCGCCGACGTGCTGGCCAAGGCCGCCGCGCTCGACGCTGCCCGCGCCGCCAAGGACTTCGCCACCGCGGACCAGGTGCGTGCCGAGCTGCAGGCCGATGGCTGGCTGGTGGAGACCACCAAGTCCGGCACCACCGTTCGCCGCTGACTGGCTCGAGCGTCGCAACTCCGCCGCGTCGGCTCGCGTCACCGGCTGCCAGGGGTATTGGCCGCGAGGAGTGTTGGGAATGATGGGTGCGAGGTGGCACGCTTGAACGTCGTGTCGAACCGTGGAACAGCTCTCAAGGACGGTTCGGGGAAGACCCCGTTGCCACGAGGGTTCTGGATCATCTGGACCACCGTGGCGCTCGACCTGGTCGGTTTCGGCATCGTCGCGCCGATCCTCGGCGTGTACGCGGAGCGGTTCGGCGCCAACGCGTTCACGGTCGGGTTGCTGTTCGCGTCGTACTCGCTGGCCCAGTTCGTCGGCGCGCCACTGCTCGGCCGGCTGAGTGACCGGATCGGTCGCAAGCCGATCATCCTGATGTCGCTGTTCGGCACCGCGATCGCCAGCGTGATCACGGGTGCCGCAGGTGTGCTCTGGCTGCTGTTCGTCGGACGGATCATCGATGGCGCGTCCGGTTCCAGCGTGTCGGTGGCGCAGGCGTCGGTGGCCGATGTCGTGCCGGGCAAGGACCACGCCCGCGCCTTCGGTCTGTTGGGCGCAGCGTTCGGTGTGGGCTTCGTGCTCGGGCCGGCGCTCGGCGCGCTGTCGGCGCTGCGCGGTCCGCACCTGCCGTTCTACGTCGCCGGCGCGGTGGCGTTCATCAACGGTTGCGTTGCCATCGTCCGCTTGCCGGAGACGCACCACGAGCGTCGCACCAAGCAGGACGCGCCCAAGTCGGTGCACTCCCGCGAGCTGTGGCGACTCGTCACGGTTGCGTTCATCGCGATCGCCGCGTTCAGCGGGTTCGAGGCAACCTTCGCGTTGCTGGCCAAGTCGCGCTTCGAGCTGGGCGAGGCCGGCATCGCCGTGATCTTCGTCTGCATCGGCCTCGCGCTGGTGCTGGTCCAGGGTGGCGTGGTCCGCCCGGTCGGCGCGCGTCTGGGCGTTCGGGGGTCGGTGTCGGCGGGTCTCGCGTTCAACGCGGTGGGTCTGGCCGTGCTGGCGTTCGCCGATCACTGGGCGGTGCTCGTGCCGGGGCTGCTGCTGCTGACCGTCGGACAGGGCCTCACTGCGCCAAACTTCACGGCGATGGTCACCGGAGGCGTGTCCCCCCAGCAGCGTGGCGAAGCCCTCGGCTTCCAGCAGAGTGGCAGCGCGCTGGCTCGCGTCGTCGGCCCCGCGTTGGCCGGGTTCTTGTTCCACCACATCGGCATCCCGGCGCCGTACCTCGTCGCAGCGGCGCTCTGCGGCCTCGGATTGGCCACGCTCAGTTGGGAACGCAGACCGGCGTGACGGTCCCGGTCGAGTCCGCGGATCCGCCGGCGCTCAGACGCCTTGCTGCGCTCGATCAGCAGTGGGCCGGTCCGAGCGACGTGATCAGCACCAGCCGCACCAACAGCGGTGGTGGCTCGCGAACGATGGGGTACCAGCCGGGCCTCGACGGGCTTCGCGCGATCAGCGTCGTCGCGGTGATGCTCTACCACGCCGGTTTCACCTGGATGACCGGCGGCTTCTTCGGCGTGGAGGTCTTCTTCGTCGTCTCCGGCTACCTGATCACGTCACTGCTGCTCGACGAGCGCGAGAAGCAGCAGCGGATCAGCCTCGAGCAGTTCTGGTTGCGACGTGCCCGCCGCTTGCTGCCGGCGTTGGTCGCGATGCTGACTGCCGTCGCCGTCTGGGCGGCGCTGTTCGGGACCGACGAGCAGCGATCGACGCTGAAACGCGATCTGCCGTGGTCGATCTTCTACGTCGGCAACTGGGCCCAGATCGTCGGCAAGACCCCGTACTTCTCGCCGGTGGATCCCTCGCTGCTGCGGCACCTCTGGTCGCTCGCGGTCGAGGAGCAGTGGTACCTGATCTGGCCCGTGGTGTTCGTGCTGGCGATGAGCTTCGGCACGCGACGTCTGCGCAGTCGCGGCGTCGCGTTCGTCGGCCTGTCGGTCGCGTTGATGGTGTTGATGCACGCGCTGCACCACCACGTCTCCGACAACACGCTCTATCTCAGCACGTTCACGCGCGCCAGCGGCTTGCTGCTCGGTGCCGGGTGCGCGTTCGTCTGGCGGCCCTGGCGTTCGGCGAAGCATTCACAGGTGCACGGTCGACGGCTCGACCCGATCGGCGCGGGCGCGCTGACGTTGCTGGTCTGCATCATGTCGGTGTCCGCGCTGCAGGCGGGCTACGTCTACCAATGGCTGCTCCCGCTCGTGTCGGTGCTCGCGAGGGCGGTGGTCGGGGCCGTGGTCCACCCGGCCGCGCACGGGCTGCGCGCGATCCTCGGATGGAAGCCACTCGTCGAGATCGGCCGCCGCTCCTACGGGTTGTACCTCTGGCACTGGCCGATCTTCGTGATCGGCCACGTGTACCACTCCGGCAGCGCGCCGAAGTTCGTGGTCGCGATGGCGATCACTGCGG
>JAOBWO010000048.1 GCA_025463415.1 Acidimicrobiales bacterium
GTCAGTCCTTCGAGCGGATCTCCACCGACATGGACCGCGACTTCATCCTCCGCGGCGCCAAGGCCGTCGAGTACGGCCTCGTCGATCACATCATCGAGCGCCGCGAGCTGGCCAACCCGATGCTCGCAGCCTCACCTGGGGGGCTGCCCGCCGGCGCGGCGATGGTGACGACCTCGATCGAGATCCCGGACTCGGCCGTTCCCGCCGCGTGACGTGACCTCAGGGTTCGCTCGGAGTGCGCAGCACCGCGAAGGTGAGCATCGTGCGAGTGGTGAAGCCGAGCCGCTCGTAGACGCGCTTGGCTCCCACGTTGTCCTGGGCGACGTGGAGGATCGGCGTGCGGCCCTCGGCCCGGATGTTGCGCGCGACGGCGGCGGTCACCGCTCCGCCGAGACCGCGACGGCGGGCGTCGGGATGAGTGCAGACGGCGCTGATCTCGGTGTGGTCGTCGAGGCCGACGCGCTGGCCGGCCATCGCCAGGAGACGTCCGTCCTCGAAGAACCCGAGGTAGCCGCCGAGATCGATCGTTCGCCGCCGGAACGGCCCGGGTTCGGCGAGCTGGACGAGCGCCATCATCTCGTCGACGTCGTCGTCGGTCAGCGCACGCGCGTTCAGGTCCGTGATGTCGTCGGGCTCGCGGTCGAGAACCATCTGGAAGCCGTGTCCTCCCCCACGGAGGGTCCATTGGGCGGGCGGCTCCAACGGGCCCAACCGGTTCATCACCAAGTCGGCCTCAGGGCCGACCAGCGCGGCGAGCGCGGCCCAGGCCTGTGGGGTCGGCTCGTCGATTGCGGCGAACACCGAGACCTCCGGCCGGTAGCGACGGGCCAGGCCGTCTCCCTCGGCGAATGCTGCGTGACGGCTGGCGAGGGCGTACCAGGTCGGGTTGTCGAGAGGGTCCATCGACGCCATTCTGCCAAGGCGACCTCAGCCGGCCAGCACGAGATCGATGAACGCCTCGGTGTCGGCCAAGTCGGTGAAGGTGGCATCGGCGCCGAGGGCCAACAGCTCGGCGAAGGTGTGGGTCCCCGTGGCGACGAGCGCGCACCTGACCCCCGTGTCACGTGCGCACTGGAGGTCGCGCGGCGTGTCGCCGACGACCCACACCCGATCGAGGTCCACGACGTGGCCGCCGGCGGCGATCCGGTTGATCGACGTTCGGACCAGCTCGCTGCGCAGCGGGTGGTCGCTGCCGTAGCCGCCGAGCTCGAACCGGATGTGGGTGTCGAGGCCCACGGCCACGACCTTGCGGCGCGCGACCGACTGCAGGTTGCCCGAGACGATGGTCTGCACCGTGCCGTGGTGGTGAAGTCGGTCGAGTGCGTCGGCGACGCCGGGCTTGGCAACTGTCAGCGGGCGGAACTCGTGCTCGAGGAGCGCATACGCGGCTTCGACCTCGGCGAGCAAGCGGGCGAGGACGGCGTCGTCCTCGATGCCCAGTGCGGCGAGGACGAGCGATCCGATGTCGGGGTCGGTGCGACCGCCCATGTCGATCGCGGTGTTCGGGAACCCCAGTCCGGTCACGATCTCGAGCGCGATGCTGAACGTGCGCACGCCGGTGCCGGCGGCGCGCAGCATCGTGCCGTCGATGTCCCAGAGGACGGCAGACGTGCGGGTGCTCACCATCGCCGGGAGGTCAGCGGCGGATGCTGGCGGCCAGCAGCGGCGCTGCCTGTTCCAGCCACGTCGTGGTCGTCACATCGAGCGATTCGAGCTCCTGCTCGAGGACGAACAGCCCACGTGTGGGCACCGTGGCCCCGATCTCGACGAGGAGCGGACGGAGGTGCACCTCGACCGCCAGGGCGTGGGCAGCCGACGCGCCGACCATCACCGGCACGGCGGTGACGCCGGCGAGCCCGGTCTGCCCGAACCAGTCGAGGAAGGCCTTGAGCAAGCCGGTGTAGGTGGCTTTGTAGACCGGCGTCGCGATGATCGCCAACGTGCTGCCGGCGAGCTGCTCGGTGGCTGCGCGAACCGGCGCGGACGACCAGTCGAACAGCTGCGGGCCGAGCTCGGCCAGTTCGATGACGCCGGCCGTGTCCGCCTCACCGGTGTCCGACACGAGACCCGCTGCGACCGCTGCGCGCCTCGCGATCGCCTCGCCGACCGCGCGAGTCCGCGAACCCGCCTTCGGGTTGCCGACGACGACGGTGATGGTGGGGGACGTGCTCATCGCCGGTCAGCCTAGGGTCGGCCGCCGAGGCTCAGGATGTGTGCGCCGGCATCCTGCTGCTCAGCTCGGCGATGCCCGGGCCATCGAGGCCGGCGAGTCCGGCCGGGCGACCGGTGATCGCCGACAGCAGTGACATCCCGGTGCCGTGCACCTCGGGTCCGCCGCCGTGGACCCAGTCGACATCGTCGGCACGCAGCTGCAATCCGGTGATGCGCCGCTTCGCGCCCACCGGGAAGTTCGCTTCCTTGTACATCTCGAGGCAGGCGACCACGGCCTCCGGAGCCGTGTGGCTGGTGATGCCGAGTGGTCCGCAGAGGTCCTGTCCGTGGACCACGACTTCGCCGAGCATCGTCATCGCGGGCGCAGGTGGGCCGTTGGTGGTGCCGACCGTTGCGCGCAGGCGGTCGACGAGTTCGGACGGGGTGCTCCTGCCGGCCCCACGCGCGGCGCGATCGATCATCGTGTTGAACCGGAAGCCACTCGCCACCATCCCCTTCATGAAACGGCCCTTCGTCTGCTCGGCACCCGCAACGATGTGGCCGGCGACCTCCTGCACGGTCCAGTCACTGCACCACGACGGTGTCGACCACTGATCGGGGGTCAGGCCGGCCATGATCTCGGCGGTGCGCTCGCGTTCGGCGTGGATCATCGCCCAGATCGCGCTGTCGTTCTTCTGTCCCACGGTGCCTCCTCGGTCTGGGTGCCGGAGCGGCACCGGGACGACGACGAACGAGCGTCGTCGGATTCGACATCCACGGCGGAGTTCTTCCGGGTCGATGGATGGTGCGGCTCAGCCGTTGGGGGTGACGACCGCGCGCCCGCGCAGCGTGCCGTGGTGCAAGGCGTCGTACGCGTCCGTGACCCGCGCGAGCGGGAACAGATCGGCGTCGCTGCGGATCAGCCCCTGCTCGGCCAGCCTGACGACCTCGTGTGCATCCGAGACGCTCGAGCCCTGGAAGGTGATGATCTCGCCGTCGCGAGGGAGTGAGCCGTACCAGGGCCGCTTCAACGTGCCGCCGTTCGTGCCGATGATCCCGTAGGTGCCGTATGGCTGCACGGCTCCGACGCCGACCGCGATCGTGCGATCGACCCCGACGAAGTCGAGCACCACGGTCACACCCTCGCCGTTGGTCAGCGCGCCGAGCGCCGCTGCGGTGTTCTCGTCGACACCGTCGACGGTGTGGTGGGCGCCGAGCTCGGTGACGTAGGTGAGCCGGTCCGGGTTGCTGTCGATCGCGATCACTGTCGCCGGACTCGTCGCGCGCAGCAACTGGACCGCGAAGGCGCCGAGCCCGCCCGCCCCGATCACGACTGCGGTCGAGCCGGGGATCAGCTTGTGCAGCACCTTGCGCACGCCGTGGTACGACGTCGCGCCGGCATCGGTGAGCGGTCCGGCGATGCGTGGGTCGAGCGAGCCGAGCTTGACGACATCGCGAGGTGCGTTGGCAACGACGTACTGAGCCAGCCCTCCGTCGCGCCCGTAGCCGCGTCCCTTGAGACCGTTCGGGCACGCGCTGTCATGACCGCGCACGCACTGGCTGCACTGGCCGCAGGACGCCGGGCTGATCAGCGCGACTGCTTCGCCGACGTCGAACCCGGTGACGCCGTCGCCGACGGCGGCGATGACCCCGCTGATCTCGTGGCCGAGGGTGAACGGCACGCGCCAGTCGATGATCTGGCCGATCTCGGCAGGCATCTCCATCATCGTGATGTCGCTGTGGCACAGGCCGTTGCCCTTGACCTCGACGAGCACCTGTCCCGAGCCGGCGGTGGGAACGTCGATCTCGACCAGCGCCGGCGGTTGCTGCCAGTCCAGCAACCGGTAGGCGAGCATCGTCTCGCTCATCGGGCCGACGGCCAGTCGCGGGTGCGCAACGTGGCGTCGGTACCGCCGTCCATGAACACCACGCTGCCGACGAAGAACGACGCCGCCGGCGAGAGCAGGTACGCGAGCAGACCGGCGATCTCCTCGGCCGTGCCGGCGCGCTGGATCGGCACCGGATACATGTCGCCCAGGCCGAGCACGAACTCGACGCCGCCGCCGCCGGTCATCGGCGTCGAGATCAGGCCCGGAGCGATGGCGTTGAGGCGGATGCCGGAGCCGATCCACTCGCCGCGCACGGCGTGGGCGCGGACCCAGTGGGCGAGGGCCAGCTTCGATGCCGGGTAGCCGCACATCGCGGCCGGCTTCGCTGCGGCGCGTGCTGCCACCTCGTCGCCGGCGAGGCAGGCCTCGACCGCCGCGAGTGGGATGCCTTGCTGCGTCGTCGTGCTGTTCGAGCTGACCGCGATCGCGCTCGGGTTGGTGCCCTTGGCCAGCAGGGGTCGCAGCCCCTCCAGCGCGGCGATGGCACCGAAGTAGTTGATCGAGATGACCAGCTCCTCGTTGGCGCCGTTCGAGGCGATCCCTGCCGCCGCGACGACACCGTCGAGCGTGCCGTTCGACAGCTGCGTCACCGCGGCGACCATCTCCGCACGCCCCTCCGCATCGGAGAGGTCGGCGATGATCTCTGCGTCGCGCACATCGACCCCGATGACTCGGTTGCCGGCGGCCTCGAGCACGGCACGGGTGGCGACGCACATGCCTCCGGCGGCACCTGTGATTGCGATGGTCCCCATGGCTCAGCGCCCCGCTGCGACGAGTTCGATGTGCGCCGATTTCACGCCGTACACGAACGGGTTGGGCATCTCCACGACGGAGCCGGGGACGATGCGGAACGACTCGACCCGTCGGACGAACTCCTCGAAGAACGTTCGGATCTCCAGGCGCGCCAGCGCTGCGCCGAGGCAGAAGTGCGTGCCGAACCCGAAGGCGATGTGGTGGTTCGGCGTGCGGGTCACGTCGAACGTCTCGGGGTCCTCGAAGTGGGCCGGATCCCGGTTCGCCGACGAGTACATCAGCACGACCTGGTCTCCGGCCGGGATCGTGGTGCCGTTGAGGTCGTAGTCAGTGTTGGCGACGCGGCACATGTTGTGGATCGGCGTCACGTATCGGATGAACTCCTCGACGGCGACGCCGATGTCCGCCCCGGCCTTCAGCTTCGTCCACTCGGCCGGGTGCTGGTCGAGCAGCAGGAGGGTTCGCGCGATCACGGTGCGGGTCGTTTCCGCACCCCCATCGAGCAGCAGGAGTGCGTCCGACACGGCCTCGCCCGCGCCGAACTCCTGACCGGTGATCTCCGCCGTCGTGTACATGGTCATCAGGTCGTCCATCGGACAACCCTTCTTCGACTCGTAGAGGTCGTTCGCCGCGACGGCGAACTCGATCGCCGCGTCCATGCCGTCCTGGGTGAAGCAGCGCGGGCCGCCGCCCATGACGATCGTGCGCTCGGACCAGTCGCGCAGCTTGGGCCAGTCGGCGTCCGCGAACCCGAGCAGGCGCCCGATCATCAGTGCCGGCAACGGCGAGGCGAGCTCCTCGATGATCTCCACCGGGTGCTCACGCGGCGCGAACGCTGCATCGAGCAGACCAGTGACGACGGTGCGGATCTGCTCGCCCTTGTCGGCCACGGCGCGAGGCGTGAACCGGCGGGCCACGAGCGAGCGACGCTGGGCGTGGAACGGATCGTCGAGGCCGATGATCGCCGCATCCGCCGGCAGGTTCGGCCGGTAGCCGCCCTTGGCCTGATCGCTGTTGATGAACACGTCCTTGCGGCGCTCGATCTCGACGATGTCGTCGTAGCGGGAGATGCCCCACAGCTCGTTGATCGAGTCCCAGTAGGCCGGGGCGTGCTCGCGCATCCACGCGTACTTCGGGTACGGGTCGGTGGTGTAGAGCTCGCCGTCGAGCAGGTCGATCGCCTCGTGATCGGGGGTGACGCTGGTCATGGACGAACAGTATCTGACGCAGCGTCAGATCTCGGGTGTGGGCGATCGCTGGGCCTGTCTGGCTCCGCTCCGAGCCTCTATGCACCGTTTCCGGAACGTTGCACCCATGATGTCCACAGGTAGTTGGCACTAGCGATCCACAGGTTGCGTCCGTCATGGTTGGCCCATGGCACGCACACCACGAACCGGTCAGCCGCTGCGGGGGTCACTGCATCGACGGATGACCGTTGACCAACCCGACCGTCGAGCCATGGAGTGCGCGGGATGGCGGACACTGCTCGACTACCGCGAGAACCACGTCCGCGACGACGAGGGTGTGCTCATCGCCGTCGTCCCGCGATGGACCGCCGAAGCCGAGCGGCATGCGCCGAGCGGCGTTCCCGAAGAGACCCTGTTCGCCTCCGCGACGGCATCCTCGCGAGAGGAGGCGTGGCGACAGGTCCGGCGCGCCACGGCACAGGCGGTACAGCGAGCGATGCGTCCCTACGACGGCGGCCGCGACTACGCCTGACACGCGCGCTGGCGTGAGCCGCGGAGCCAACGGGCTCAGGCGGCAGCCGCCGCCCTGTCAGCCCCGGCGGGCGTTGAGGCGGCGGTACATCCCACCCTGCGCTTTGGCGAGACGAGTGAACTCGGCGTAGAGCGGCGCGTGAGCGGCCGTGTTCGCGGCGATGGGTTCGAAGACGCGTGCTGGCGGTGCAGCGGCGGCGATCTCGTCGAGCGTGAGGTGGCCGAGGTGCAGGGCGGCGAACCACGCCGCGCCCCGAACGTTGACGTTGACCGGATCGGCGACCTGGAGGATCGGGCGCCCGATCACGTCGGCGTGGATCTGGCACCAGAGGTCCGACGTCGCGCCGCCGCCGAGGATCCGCAAACCGTCGAGCGGCCGGCCGGCGAACTTCTCGGTCGGCTCCAGCAGCCAGCGCGCGTTGTATGCCACGCCCTCCATGACGGCTCGGACGAGGTCGGCTCGGGTCGTCGCCATCGACACGTTGAGGAAGCTCGCGCGCAGGTTCGCGTCGGAGACGGGTGAGCGTTCGCCGCTGAGCCACGGGCAGAAGATCACGCCGCCGCTGCCTGCCGGCGCGCCGGCGGCCTCGGCTGTCATCGCCTCGTATCCGCCGTCGGGCGTCAGCACGGAATCGCGCAGCCAGCGCAACGCCGCCCCGCCTGTCTCGTGGTTGTTGGCGATGAGGTACGAGCCAGGCTTCAAGCCCGGAACGGACGCCATCTGGTGGACGATGTCGGTCTTCTTGAACGGCACCGGTGCGGACACCCACGCTGTCGTGGAGATCGCGATGTGGCCGGCGAAGTCGGCAACTGCGCCGGCGCCGATCGCCGCGGTGTGCAGATCCGGCGCACCGCAGATCACCGGGGTGCCGGCCGGCAGCAGCGCCGTCCGACCGATGTCTTCGGCGACCGCAGCGGTCAACCCGCCGAGCTGCGAGCCGGTGGGCAGCAGCTCGGGGAGCTTGCTGCGGGTGCGCCGGGCGAGACGGACGAGGCCGGCGTCGTACGCGACCGCGGCGCCGACGCGGTTGTCGGTGAGCCACGATGCCAGCATCGACGTCGGCGTCGCCGCCACCCGTCCGGTGAGGCGTAGGCCGATGAAGTCGATCGGCTCCATGAGCGTGGCGGCGGCCGCGTGCACCGCCGGCCGCGCGTGCACCAGGAGCTGCTCGTGGCCCGTCGGATCCGCGCCGCTCGGGTTCGGGGCGCCGCCGGCGAGGCGCAGCCAGCGAACGATCTTGGTCGGCGAGTAGCCCGAGATCGCGATCGGCCCGCCGGCGATCCGCTTCGACCATCGTCCGCCGCGCGAGTCGGACACGAGGATGCACGGGCCGACGGCGCGCCCGTCAGCGCCCACCGGCACCGTCGAGCCCCACTGCCCGGTGATGCCGATGCCGGAGCACGGTCGCGCTGTCGTGAGTCCGTCGACGGTCTCGCCGATCGCGTCGACCAGACCCGACCACCACTGATCGGTGTCCTGCTCGGCGCCACCGTCTCCGGTGTGCACCGTGTCGATCGAGCGGAACGCCGAAGCCAGCACGTCGCCCTCGATGCCGACCGCGGCGACCTTGCTGCCGCCGGTGCCGAGATCGATCGCCAGGTACCAGCGCTGCTCGCCGTCGAAAACCATGGGCGACATCATGCCGTGGCCGTCCCGCAATGCTGGCGCCCGGTGGTCCGCGACAGGTGTGCCATGCTCCTCGGCATGAGCAGCTACCCATACGCGAGTCGCTATCCGGTCGTGCGCACCCTCCCCGAGCACGGGCGGGATCGTGAGGAGATCCTCGCCGAACTGCGCGAGATGGCCACCGCCGAGGACTCATTCTGGCAGACCGGCAAGGCCAGCGGATCGTTCTACTGCGGCGACATGGAGCACTACGCGTTCATGTCCGAGGCCTTCGGCCTGTACGGCCACATGAACGCACTGCAGCGCGACGTGTGCCCGAGCGCCACCCGGTTCGAGGGCGAGATCATCGCGATGGGCCTCGATCTGTTCCACTCGTCGGAGGCAACCGCAACGGGCGGCGATCCGGTGGGGATGATCACCAGCGGCGGCAGCGGCAGCATCCTCCACGCCGTCATGTCGTACCGCGAGCACGCGGCGAAGACGCGCGGCATCCGCCAGCCGAACTTCGTCAAGCCGGAGACGGGTCATCCGGCGTTCGACAAGGCCTGCCACCTCCTCGGCATCGAACTGCGTGTCGCGCCGATCGATCCGCTGTCCGCGACGGTGGACGTCGATGCGGTTGCCGCTCTGATCGACGAGAACACGATCGCGATCCTCGGGTCGGCGTCGAACTACGGATACGGGACGATCGACGACATCGCCGCACTCGGCCAGCTCGCGATCGCGAGAGGCGTCGGTCTGCACGTCGACGGTTGCCTCGGCGGGTTCATCCTCCCGTTCGGTGAGCAGCTCGGCCATCCGATCCCGCCGTTCGACTTCCGGGTTCCGGGCGTGACGACCATCTCCGCCGACACGCACAAGTACGGCTACGGCCTCAAGGGCACGTCGCTGCTGCTGTTCCGTGACCGGGCCCTGCGCAACAGCCAGTACTTCTTCCAGACCGGGTGGACGGGCGGCAAGTACTGCTCGCCGGGCATCGACGGCTCACGATCGAGCGGTCTCCTCGCGGCGACGTGGGCGGGCATGGTGGCGACGGGTCGCCAGGGCTACCTGAACTACGCGCGTGAGATCTTCGCCACGTCGTACGCGATGCAGGCGGCCGTGCGCAGCCATCCCGAGCTGCGCCTCATCGGCCGGCCCAGCTACCTGTACGCGTTCACGTCCGACGAGTTCGACATCTACCACGTGAACGACGCGCTCCGGGCACGCGGGTGGCGGATGAACGGGCTGCAGTACCCGAATGCGATCCACATGGCGGTCACCCGCCCGCAGACGCAGGCCGGGGTGGTGGAGGCGTGGACCACCGACCTCGCCGCCGCCGTGGAGCACGCGATCGCCAACCGCGACACCGCGCCCAAGAGCAGCGCGATCTACGGCGGCGTGGCAGGCGGCTGGACCGAGGAGGCCGACGACTTCATCAGCGCCGTGATGGCCGACATGATGGACGCCCACCAAGCCCTCCCGCCCCAGTAGTTCCCAGCAAGTTCCAGCCCCCGACAGCGCCGCTTTTGGTGCGAACAACAGCAAGCGCGACGCTCGCGAACGCGCGCTTGCAAGAGTTCGCAGCAGAAGAAGCGCTGTCGGAGACTCAAACTTGCGCGGAACCGCGGGGTGTGGCGCGGGTGGATCAGGGGTGGTCGGGGAGGTCGGGGGCCCAGTGGGCGCCGTTGATGTGGCTGCCGCCGTCGACGAACAGGGTGTTGCCGGTGACGTAGTGGCAGTCGTCGCTGGCCAGGAAGACGGCGACGGGGGCGATGTCGCGCTCGGGGTCGCCCATGTAGCCCATCGGGTTGGCGGCGTCCGCGCCGGCGACCAGCTCGGGGTTGCGTTCCATCACGGCGCGGAACGCAGCGCTCTTGGCTGCCGGGCAGATGACGTTGACGACCACGCCGTACGGCGCCCACTCACGCGCTGCGGTGCGCGACAGGGAGCGCAGCGCCTCCTTGGCGCTGTTGTACTCGACGGTGCCCACGTGCGCGTTGACGCCGTTGAGGGAGCAGAGGTTGATCACGTTGCCGCGACCCTGGGCCTTCATCAGTGGCAGCGCTGCCTGCATCGCCCAGAACGGTCCGTAGAAGCCGACGCCGAAGCCCTTCTCGAAGTTCGAGTCCTTCTTGAACTCGACCCGGCTCAGGGAGCCGCCGCCCCACGCGTTGTTGACGAGGATGTCGACGGTGCCCCAACGCTGCTGCGCGGCGTCGATCATCGCCAGCACGTCGGCCTTGTCGGAAACATCCGTGCGCTGCGCGACGGCATCGACGCCGAACTCGTCCCGCAGCTCGGCGGCCACGCGCTCGCCGGCATCGGCGTCGAGCTCGGCGACGAGGACCTTGGCGCCTTCCGCGGCGAACCGCCGGGCGATCCCCTGGCCGATGCCGTCGCCGGCTCCGGTGATGACCGCGATCCTGTCCTGCAAACGTCCCATGTGAATCCGACTCCCTGGTCCGTCGCCCCGGCCGTGTGCCGTGGTCGGCGACGCGGCGATGTTAGGCAGGGGCTCTCGGCCGGATCATCAGCAGACCGACCACGGCGAACACCGGCAGCACCACGGTGGCCCAACCGAGGCCGACCACGTCCGAGAACGCACCGAGCAGCAGCGGCCCGAACGTGACGCCGACGCCGGACGCCAGCGCAGCGGCACGGCCGAGCGCCTCGGTGTCGTCGTGGAGCTGGAACAAGCGCGAGATCGACAGCGGGTAGACGGCGGCGAGGGTGAGCCCGAGCAGCGTCAGGCCGGCCACTCGGCCGACGAGCCCTGGCCCGAGCAGGAACGGGACGAGCGAGATCAGCACGCCCACGAACGATCCGATCAACACCCGCGAGCCGCTGAACCGGCGGAGCAGGTTGGCGAGCGCGAGGCGGCCGGTGCCCATTCCCACGAAGAACCCGACGGTCAGCAACGCGCCGATTCCCTTCGACGCACCGCCTTGCTGGACCATGATCGACGCGGCCCAGATCCCCGTGCCGATCTCGACCAGCACGCCGCATGCCAGCGCCGCCCAGCGACGCGCGAACTGCGGCACGCGGAACAGTTGGCCGAGCCCGATCGGCACCGCGTGAGCGGCGTCCGGAACCTCGGACCGGGCCGACGTGGCGATGAGCCCGACACCGATCAAGCACAGCGGCGCGAGGTACGCCACCCTCCACGTCACGTCGGCGGCCACCGCCAGTCCGACCGCGAGCGGCAGCAACGTCGACGACAGCATCGGGAACGTGTTGAGGACCGCCAGCGCCTCGGTGGCCGATTCGGTCTGGTGTGCGTAGATGACCGCCGGCACGACGATCACGAGACAGGCCGCACCCGCGCCCGACAGCCCCGCGCCGAGCAGCGTCAGCGCGGGTGTGCGCGCGAACCCGAACAGCACGCCGCCTCCGAACATCCCGGCGACGCTGAGCGCGAGGAGCAGCCGGTTCGATGCGGCCTCGAGCAGAGGCCGCCCGACAGTCGCGAGCAGGAGCAGGCAGATGCCGAACAGCGATCCGTGCAACGACGCGATCGAGGCCGACATGTGCACCTCGTCGCGCAGCTCCGGGATCACCGCGCCGTAGCCCATGCTCCACGCGAGCAGCGCATACGACAGACCGATGCCGAATGTCAGCCGGTCCCAACGCACTGCTGCGACGCTACCGGGGTTGCGCGTCAGGTCCGATCGGCGAGTTCCGCCGAGCGGCCGAGCCCGGCTGCAGGCGAGGTCAGTCCGGCGACAGAGGTGTCGCGCTCGGCGGCTCCACCGGCAACCCACGGGATTGGCTCAGGTACACCTGTCGGCGTTCGTTTTCTGCGGCCTCCTTCGCCGCGATCTCCTTCGTCTTGGGCACGACAGCGATGATGATCAAACCGATCGGCCCGAGCAGGAAACCGAGGACACCGCCGAGTGTCGCTCGGCCTTTCTTGCCACCGATCGCTCGCCCGATGAAGATGCACGCGATACCGATCAACAACCCGACGAACTGGACGCCAGAACTCATGGTGAACCCCTTCCCACGTTTCGCCCGCGACGGTACACCACCTGACCAGTGGCCCTGACCGCCCGATCGGTGAGTTCCGCCGATAGCCTTGGCAACTGCATCATTGCTACCCCCAGCGAGATGCGGTCGAGTGCAGCGCCCCCGGCGCACGATTTCGTTCCAACGAGCGGACAGCCATTGCATCAACGGCCAACCGAAATTGGAAGGAATCCGCATGAACACCAACACCCCGTCCTCCGGCGCGCCGCGCCGCAACCCCCGTCGTCGCCGCCCCACGGGCGTGCCGACGAACGGCACCACGTCCGGCCTCAACGGCGGCCAGAACAACCGTCAGCACGACTCCGCTGCGCCTGCCCGGTCGATTCCCGATGCGGTCGACCTCAGCCCCAGCACGGCTCCCGTGGTCGACGCCGCTGACTTCGCCGAGCTGCACGTGCCGGCGCCGATCATCGCCTCGTTGACGCGCGACGGCATCACCGCCCCGTTCCCGATCCAGACCGCAACGCTGCCCGATTCACTCGCCGGCCGCGACGTGCTCGGTCGCGGCAAGACGGGCAGTGGCAAGACGATTGCATTTGCAATCCCCACCGTCGTGCGACTCGCCAACTCGGGCGCCAAGCGTGAGACCAAGAAGCCACGCGCGCTCATCCTCGTGCCGACGCGCGAGCTCGCCAACCAGGTCGCCGAGACGCTCGCGCCGATCGCTGCGGCGATGAACCAGAAGGTCGCCGTCGTGTTCGGTGGTGTCGGCCAGGGCCCGCAGGTCACTGCGCTCCGCCTCGGCGTCGACATCCTCGTCGCCTGCCCCGGTCGCCTCGAAGACCTCATCGCCCAGCGCCACTGCCGCCTCGACCAGGTCGAGGTCACGGTGCTCGACGAAGCCGACCACATGGCCGACCTCGGATTCCTGCCCGCCGTCAAGCGCCTGCTCGATCAGACGCCCGCCAACGCCCAGCGCCTGCTGTTCTCTGCCACGCTCGACAACGGCATCGACGTGCTCGTCAAGCGCTACCTCACCAACCCGGTGGTCCATTCGGTCGATCCCGCGATCTCGCCGGTCTCGACGATGACCCACCACGTGTTCGCCGTGTCGATCGCCGACAAGCCGACGATCATCAAGGAGCTCGCCCAGGGCATGGATCGCTCGCTCCTGTTCACCCGAACCAAGCATGGCGCGAAGAAGCTCGCCAAGCAGCTGTCCATGGCCGGCATTCCCGCCGTCGAGATGCACGGCAACCTCTCCCAGAACGCGCGTGAGCGCAACCTGGAGTCCTTCTCCGAAGGCACCACCCGGGTGCTCGTCGCCACCGACATCGCGGCACGCGGCATCCACGTCGACGACATCGCGCTGGTCATCCACGTCGACCCGCCGGCAGAGCACAAGGCCTACCTGCACCGCTCGGGCCGCACCGCTCGCGCGGGCGCCGAGGGCATCGTTGTCACCCTGATGACCCCGGAGCAGGTCGGCGACGTCAAGGCGCTCGCCCGTGCCGCCAAGATCGATCCCACGATCACCCGCATCGCGCCCGGCCATGCGATGTTGAACCACCTCGTCGGCCCGGCGGCACCCCTGCAGCGCTACGCCGCACCTATCGAGACCCCGCAGGGTCCCGGCCGGTCCGCGGGCGGTCATCGCGGCGCCGGGCAGGCTCGCAGCACGGCTCGTCCGGGTGCGTCTCGGCAGCCGTCCGGCCGTCGCGGCACCAGCAACCGCAGCCGCTGATCCCGGAGGGGGTCGGCGCGTAGAGTTCAGGTCATGGCTGACCCGAACGCGCCCCGTCCGAAGACCCTCGGACTCGACGCCGACCTCCACCAGTACCTCGTCGCCCACGGTTCGCCGCCCGATGCCGTCCTCGAACGGCTGGCGGCGGACACGCTGGCGATGGGTCAGATCGCGCGCATGCAGATCGCCCCCGAACAGGGCTCGTTGCTGACGATGCTCGCGAAGATGCTCGGCGCGACGTTGATCGTCGAGGTGGGCACCTTCACCGGCTACTCGTCGGTCTGCCTCGCGCGCGGGCTCGCCGATGGCGGTCGACTGATCTGCTGCGACGTCAGCGCCGAGTACACCGCTCGGGCGGTGCAGGCGTGGGCCGAGGCTGGGCTCACCGACCGTGTCGACCTCCGCATCGCGCCCGGCGCGGAGACGCTCCGAGCGTTGCCGCACGATCCGCCGATCGACATGGCGTTCATCGACGCCGACAAATCCGGCTACGCGACGTACTACGAGGAGATCATCAGCCGCACCCGGCCCGGTGGCCTGATCGCCGTCGACAACGTGCTGTGGGGCGGCTCGATCATCGATCCGTCGGACACCAGCAAGGACACGCTCGCACTCCGCGAGTTCAACGACATGGTTCTCGCCGACGATCGCGTCGACGTCGTGATGTTGCCGATCGCCGACGGTCTCACCCTCTGCCGCCGGCGCTGACCGATGGGTGCCAGCGTCCTCATCGGTGACCTGGAGGTGTCCGCGTTGTGGCTGCGCGATTCGTGCATCTGCGACGAATGCCGCCACGCGGGCTCCGGGCAGCGGCTGCGCAGCGTGTTGGCCCTCGATCCGTCGACATCGGCGACATCGGTCTCCGTCGACGGCGACTCCGTCCAGGTCACGTTCGCTCCGGACGATCACGTCGGTGTGTTCTCGCTGCAGTGGCTTCGCGCCAACGCGCCCGGCCGTGCCACGGTGTTCGACGACCGCAGCTCGCGCAGCCGCACGCCGTGGTGTGCGGCCGACATGCCGGATGGTCCGCCCACCGTCTCGTGGTCGGAGCTCCGCGGGGACGGACCGGCTCGCTCGATCGCGCTGCGCGAGCTGTTCACCCTCGGACTCCTGCTCGTGCGCGGCGTTCCTGCGCACGAGGGGCAGGTGCTCGATGTCGTGCGCACCTTCGGTTTCGTGCGCACCACCAACTACGGGGATCTGTTCGACGTGCGCGTCGAGCCGCAGCCGACGAACCTCGCCTACACCGGCCGCGCCATCGGACCTCACACCGACAACCCATACCGCGAGCCCGTGCCCGGCATCCAGCTCCTGCACTGCCTCACGTCCTCGGCGAACGGCGGCGAGAACGTGTTGGTCGACGGGTTCAGCGCGGCCGCCGTGCTCCGCGCCGAAGACCCTGCCGCGTTCGACCTCCTGACCCAGACCCGGCTGACCTTCGCGTTCGAGGATGCCGGCACGGTGCTGCGCGCGACGGGCACCGCGATCGAAGTCAACGCGGACGGCGACGTGCGCGGCATCCGCTGGAACGACCGGTCCGTGCAACCGCCGCAGGTCGCGGCCGAGCGCGTCGACGACGTGTACGCAGCGCTGCGCACGTTCGCCGCGATCCTCGTGCGCCCCGACCTCGAGCTGCACCTGACCCTCGCTCCGGAGGACTGCATCGTCTTCGACAACACACGCATCCTCCATGCCCGCACGGCGTTCACCGACGGCGCCGGTGCGCGCCACCTGCAGGGTTGCTACGCCGACCTCGACGGCCTCGCGTCCACCGTTGCCGTGCTCGAACGCGCAGGCCGACGGTGATCACCGGCGACGTCGATGTCGCGATCGCAGCGATCGAGGCGGCGTTCACATCCGCCGAGGGGATGCAGTACCTCGGCGAAGGCGTGACGATGATCCAGCACCAGCTCCAGGCGGGAGCGCTGGCATCTGCCGCCGGTCTGCCCGAGGCGCTGGTCGTCGCCGCGCTGTTGCACGACGTCGGCCACATGGTCGGCCATCTCGTCGGTGAGGACGACGCCGCGTCGGCGTTGGCTGCTGACGTGGACGCACAGCACGACGTCGCCGGGGCGCGCTGGTTGGGGCAGTGGTTCGGTCCGGCGATCACCGAGCCGGTGCGACTGCACGTCGCCGCCAAGCGCTACCTCGTCAGCACGGAGCCGGGCTATGCGGCGTTGCTCTCCGACCCATCGGTGCACACCCTGCGCCTGCAGGGCGGCCCGATGTCGCCGGCCGAGGTGGCCGCCTTCGACGCGCTGGAGCATGGTCGGGACGCGGTGCGTCTGCGCCGCCTCGACGAGCGGGCGAAGGACGCCGATCGCGAGGCCCCCCGCATCCAGACCCACCGCGACCTGATCCGCCGGGTGCTGCTCGCCGGCTGACGAGAGCCCTCAGTCGCGCCGTCGAGCTCGATGGAACTCGCGGATGGAGGCGGCGCTCCAGTTGTCGTGCTGCTCGCCGAACGCGTCGACCCCGTCGATCGACCAGTGCATCAGCGAGTTGATCGTGTACAGGTTCGGGTTGATGTTCCAGCCGAAACCGTTGATGGCGCGGCCGTCGGCCGTGAACGTGCGCCCGAGCTCGTCGGTGCCGACGATCACGACGTGCAACGGGTAGCCGGTGAGGTCCGAACGCTCCAGCGCCTGGTGCGTGCCCGACACGATCTTCGCCTGCACGCCGTCGCGTCGAAGGAACCCGTGCACGTTGATCGCGCCGTTGCCGAAGTCGCCGCACATCGAGAAGAACCCGTCGTCGTCGGCAGCGGTGCCCCAGCTGTACGGCGCGTAGGTCGCCGGCCCCATCACGGCGGATCCGAACTGGCTGCGAACGCCCCAGGACCTGTCCCGGAAGCCGACGCAATCGACGGCGATCGTCTCGCCGTCGAGCACGATCGTGCCCGTCGCCCGCGTCGCCTGGTCGTAGTGCGTGTGCAGCCGGAACGGTTGGTCGATGCAGCGAACGTCGAGCTCGATGTGCAGGTCACCACCGTCGGGATCGTCGAACCCGACCGTGTACCGGCTCGTCGGCTCGACCGCGCGATAGGTGATCCCGTTGGCGAGGTGCATGTCCGACAACGGGCTCGTCGGCATCGGCAGGTGCCAGAAGTTCTTCGCGTAGCGGCTCGTCGACAGCTGTCCGTCCATTCCGTCCCACACGTACACCGCGCCGGCCGCGACGCCCATGTTCGCCCGGAAGTACGGATAGAACTGCACGCTCATCCGTCGTTCGGGGATCGCGAACGTGAACCAGCACGTCTCGCTCCACTCGCCGTCGTCGCTCGTCGGAACGTGGAACTCGTCGTCCGGCTGTCCGGAGCCGATCGGTGGTGTGGTCATCTCCAGACACTGACCACTCCACCGACCGCCAGTCAACGCGGCCGCAGCGGAGGCCTTGCGCATCGACCGGTCGCGTCACAGACCATCCGGTCAGTGGGCGGCTGCCGCCGTGATCGCAGGGTTCGCCGGAGCGGTGATGCGCACCAGCCGGCTCGACAGCAGCGACACCGTCACGCCACAGATCGTCAGCAGCCACCACACGTGGTGGAAACCGTCCAACGCGTTGACCGCCGTGAGGCCGGTCGTGAACGCCACCACGAGAGCGACGCCGAACGTCGAGCCGAGGTTGCGGACCGCTTGCCCGACAGCCGAGCCCGATCCGAACTGATCCGGAGGCAGGCCCTGCACGGCTGCGGACGACAGCTGCGGCAGGCACAGCGCCACGCCGAGGCCCGTGCACAGGACCGCCGGGAGGTACGTGCCGACGTAGTCCGGGGACGTGGTGACTCGGGCGAGCAGCCACGCCCCGCCGGCCGCCCACAGCAGGCCTCCCGGCATCAGCAGTCGGCGTTGGCCGATCCTCCCGGCGAGCTTGCCGAAGTACGGCGCGGTCGCGGCGACGATCAGCGGCCCGACCGAGATGCACAACCCGGCGCGCAGGATCGAGTAGTTCCACACCCGGGTCAGGAACAGCACGTTGCCGAGGAACATCGCGTTGAAGCCGATCGCGAACACGACCATCGCCGCGTTGGCCCAACGGAAGTTGTTGGCCCGGAACAGACCGAGGTGGATGACGGGGTTGCCGACCCGGCTGCAGCGGTAGACGAACAGGCCCAGCAGACCGAGCGCGATCGCCAACGTCGCTCCGAAGCGAACGCTGGCCCATCCCCAGGTGTTGGTCTCGACGATCGAGTACGTCACGAGCGCGACGCCACCTGCCAGCAACAGCACGCCGAGCGGATCGGGGAGGCGTCCCGGGTTGGCCTCACGACCCTCGGGGAGCACCCGCTTGCCGAGGGCGAAGCTGAACAGCCCGACCGGCAGGTTGATGTAGAAGGCCCAGCGCCAGCTGAGGTTGCTGACGACCAACGCGCCCAACGTCGGCCCAGCCGCACCCGCGACGGCGCCGATGGCTCCCCAGATCGCGACCGCGACGGGGATCTTGTGCCGCGGGAAGGTCTGCAGCACGAGCGCCAACGACGCCGGCACCAGGATCGCCGCGCCGACCGCTTCGAGCATCTCCGCCGCGATCAGGAACCCGACGTTCGGCGCCAGGCCGCACAGCATCGAGGCCGTGGTGAAGGTCACGACACCGATCAGGAACATCTTGCGGCGCCCGATTCGGTCAGCCAGCCGACCTGACGGGATCAGCAACGCAGCGAACACGAGCGTGTAGGCGTTGAGCACCCATGACAGCGTCGACGGACCGGCGGAGCGGAACGTGGCGCTGATCGCGGGGAAGGACACGAAGCCGATCGTCGTGTCGAGGAAGACGGCGAACACAGCGAGGCTCGTCGATGTCAGCACCACCCACGGGCTGCGCTCCTTGGGCTCGATGATCTCGACGGTCGCGAACTCGCCCGCTTCCAGTTCGACGTGCTCGCCGTCTCGTTCGGTGCCCTCGATCATGCCTTGCGCCTCTCGCCGTCAATTGGTATCTTTAAACTACTAGTCGATATCATTTCGAGAGTCAAGCGGCGGGACATCGCGGAGGACAACATGAGTCACAACCTGAGCGGCAGCACGGTGGAGATCGAGGGCACATCGAGCACTCACTTCGATGACACGACGATCGTGCGCCGCCTGGACGATGCCGACACGACGAGCTCGGGCGTGTTCGCCGCGGATCTGGACGAATCGTGGGCGTCCTTGCTCGGTGTGCACGGCGGGTACGTCACCTCGCTGACCGTGCGCGCTGCCGAGGCGCTCCTGCCGGGGCGAGAGGTGCGCACCGTTGCCGCATCGTTCCTGCCCCCGATGATCAAGCACTTCGGCCAGGCCGACCTCCTGATCGACCCGGCGACCATCCCGATCGGAGGCGCCGAGGAGACCAGGGTCAGCGGGCACGTGCGCCCGATCGAGGTGCGACCGTTCGATGCCGCATGGCTGACGATGATCGGTGACTGGTTCCCTCCGTCGCCGTTCCGCCGGTTCGCGCCACCGACCGGAGGCGTGAGCGTCGACTACACCGTCCACGTCCACAGAACGCTGCCGGCTGCGCGGGACATGTGGCTGGAGGGCGTGTTCGAGGCCCGCACGAGCAGCGGCGCCATCGCGCTGGAGCGCGGCACGCTCGCGACGGCCGATGGTGTCGCCGTTGCCGAGACCTTCCACACCCGGTGGACCGCATGAGCGTGCGCCGGATCGTCGATCCGTACACTGCCCCCAGGAGGGTGTGAGCGATGCCTGCAACCGTGCGCTACGACGAGCAGTACTGCCCGATCGCCCGCGCCCTGGACGTGCTCGGCGACCGATGGACGCTGTTGATCCTGCGCGAGCTCGTGATCGGCGATCAGCGGTTCACCGACCTCCGCGACCACCTTCCCGGGATCGCTCCTACGCTGCTCACCCAGCGCCTCCGCTCGATGGCGGAGCAAGGGTTGCTGGCCCCCAAGGAGCTGCCGCCGCCCGCGGCTCGGTCGGTGTACACCATCACCGATCGAGGACGGCAGGCGATCCCCGTGATGCGCGCGCTCGCCAAGTGGGGGATGCCGCTGCTCGAGGAGCCCGATGACGACCAGGTGGTCCGGGCGTGGACAGCGATCAACGGAACGGTGGCCACGTACTACGACCCGGTCGAGGCGGCGGGGATCGACGAGCACTACCTGTTCCGCATCGGCGATCAGGAGGCGACGCTGTCCACCAAACGGGGCGGCGGGTCCGAACACGACACACCGGACCTGATCGTCGAGTCGCCGGGGCGAGTGTGGATCGACATCCGCCAGGGACGCACGACGCTGCAGGCCGCGATCGACGCCGGCGTGATCACCGTCGAGGGAGACGATTCCGCCCTCGCCAACTTCGCGAGGATCTACCACTTCGACTGATCGCCGAGCTGACGACGCTGCGCATACAGTCGTCGCCATGACCGACGCCGTCGACCCTGAGGCCACACCCCTGTCCGTGCACACGCCGAACGGCACGACCCGCGGTGCGGTGATCGTGCTCCATGAGGCGTTCGGGGTCAACGATCACATCGAGGACGTCTGCGGGCGGATCGCCGACGCCGGCTACGTGGCGATCGCCCCGCACCTCTTCCATCGCACCGGTGACCCGAAGCTCGGCTACGACGACTTCTCCAAGGTCGCACCGCACTTCGCCGGGTTGACGCCCGAGACCGTGATGGCCGACATCGACGCCGCGCTGGCCCACGCGTCCGGCGCAGGCTTCGCCCCCTCGGCAACCGGGGTGGTCGGTTTCTGCATGGGTGGCACCCTGGCCCTCGTGACCGCGGTCGAGCGTTCGGTCGGCGCGGCGGTCACGTTCTACGGCGGCGGTGTGGCCGCCGGTCGGTTCGGCTTTCCGTCGCTCGTCGAGCTCGCGCCGCGGCTCACCGTGCCGTGGCTCGGCCTGTACGGCGACCTCGACACCGGCATCCCCGTCGACGACGTCGAAGCGTTGCGCGCCGCAGCTGCGACGTCATCGGCGGCCACCGAGATCGTCCGCTACCCGAACGCCGAGCACGGCTTCAACTGCGATCGTCGACCGAGCTTCCATGCCGAGTCCGCCGCCGATGCGTGGCAGCGGATGCTCGAGTTCTTCGCCGCCAACCTGGGCTGACCGGCCCCGGCCGAAGCGCACCGAGCGAGCCGAGCTGATCAGCCGGCGGGCCGCCCGAGCTGTTCAGTCCGTCAGCTGGTCGGCGTCGCGCCGGTCACGGTCGGCAACGTGACCGAGATCGCCGTGAAGTCGATGCTGCCGCCGAGGCGCGGTTGGGCATACGCGGTCGTGGTCGCGACGATCTGCAACGTCAACGTGCTGGCGGGATGCGCGGTGAACGCGATCATCTCGAGCGGCACGACAACGGTGTGCGACTGCCCGTCGAGGGTGACCATGATTGGTGTGATCTGGTTCCCGACCACGAGTCCGGTGGCATCGTCGACCAGTTGCGCGAACACTCGGGTCGGGCGATCACCGGCGGCAACCGTGCCCGAATACGTCATCGAGAGCTCGGGCGCGCCGACCACCACGAGGTCGGCCGTTGGCGCAGCAATGGTCACGTTCACGGCGTTGGTGGCCTTGCCGGGAGTGATCGGAGCGACGGCACTGCCGAGCCCCTGCGCGCCGGCGGGGACGGTCGCAGGACCAGCTCCACCCTCGGCCGTGAGATCGAGCGCGCCCGTGCCGTCGGCGACGAGCGGGTCGGCGGCCGGCAGCGGGAAGGCGTCGGCGGTGTAGGACGTGCCGTCCTGGTCGACGAACGCAAACGTGGGCACCTCGCCGGTGGCGTCCTCGCCCGCGACGTACCGCCGCAGCCACGAGATCGCCTCGCTCGCCGTGAGGCTGGGGTCCCCGGCGTCGGTGAGGCACGCGCCGTGTCCGCCACAGAACCAGAGCATCGCGGTGGGCACCCCGTTCGACTGCAGGATCGAGAAGTTGGTAGCACCCTCGGCGAGGGTGAACAACGTGTCCACCGTGCCCTGGATGATCAGGGTCGGGACGGTGATCATGCCGACCGCGTCACCGGGTCCGCGATCGGCGAACCATTGCACATCGGCAGGATCGACCACCCCGGTCGCGTTGCTGGCCGCATTGGCCCGCGTCATCACGGGATCGATGTCGCGTCCGTTGCTGACGGCTGACAGGAACGTGGCCCACCCGGTCTTCGGCGTGTCGGCCTTGAAGAGGCTGGTCTGCAGAGAGTTCCAGGCGATCACCGGCACGAGCGCATCGATGCGGCAGTCGATGCTGGCAGTGACGAGCTGGATCCCGCCGCCGTAGGACGCACCGAACATGCCCATCCGCGGGTCGCGGGGCCCGTCCAGCTCGACCCCCGGCTGCGATGCCACCCAGTCGATCAACTGCTCGACGTCGCGTCCCTCGTACTCCGGGCTGTCGATCTCGACCGTGCCCGAGGACTGGCCGAACCCTCGCGGGTCCCATGTCAGCACGTTGAAGCCGGCCTCACGGAGCGTCGCGATGCCGACGACACCGATCGCGGTCGAGCCGGCGCCGTCGCCGGCCGACGCGTTGGTGTCGCCCGGCGAGCCCCATCCCGGACCCATGAGGACCGTCGGTGCCGAAGCGCCTCCGGTGAGTCCCGGCTCCGGGAACCAATGGGCGCGGATCACCGTCCCGTCGAAGGATGTGACGTCCCAGTCCTGGCCGACCGTGTCGGCCTCGGTGGCGTTGACCGGTTGCGTGGTGTCCGGCGCGACGCACGCGGGGCGCTGGACGGTGGTGGGCGTTGCCGAGTCCACGACGGCAGTGTCGGCCGGTGCGGAGCTGTCGACGACGGATGTGTCCGCGGCCGCGTCGGTCGACGGCGAGGTGTCGACGACAGCGGTGTCCGTTGGCGCGGCCGAGGCGGTCGTCGCCGACGCGGACGTGTCCGCCGTGGACGGCGCGACGGAGGTGGCGCCCGCAGCGGTGGACGTGGTGGCGGCCCCGCCGGACGAGGAGCTGCTGCACGACGCAGCCGCCAACGTGGCCAACGCAACGAGTGCGACACAACGGCGTGGGATCATCCGGCGAGTGTACGGGTGGGCCGCTTGGGCGGTCATCAGCGTGGGCAGGCCAGGCGATGCGGGACGACAGGGCCGATACCCTCGGAGGTGATCGAGAGGAGTGGTCGTGGTCATCCAACGTCCAGCTGAAGTGCTCTGGGGTCGCGAAACGGAGCTGGCCCTCGCCAACTTCGACGTCTCCGGGCGCCCCCTGCCGATCGAGGTCGTGCACGCCCTCGCGGCCGTCAAGTCGGAGGCCGCGGTGATCAACGGTGCCGCAGCGGCCGACATCGACGGTCAGCGCCGCTTCGAGGCCATCAGGGTCGCGGCCGACAGAGTGGAGGCCGGCGAGTTCGACGACCAGTTCCTGATCGACATCTTCCAGACGGGCTCCGGCACGTCGACGAACATGAACGTGAACGAGGTCGTCGCCAACATCGCTTCGGAGGCGCTCGGTGCGCCGGTCCACCCGAACGACCACGTCAATGCCGGTCAGTCCTCGAACGACACGTTCCCCACGGCGGTGACCCTCGCTGTGGTCGTGCAGCTGAGCAAGTCGGTGTTGCCGGCCGTGGATCGCCTGACCGCGTCGCTCGAGGACGCAGGACGCCGGTTCGCCGACGTGGTCAAGGCGGGCCGCACGCATCTGATGGATGCCGTGCCGATCTTCCTCGGTGACGAGTTCGACGGCTACGCCGCGCAGCTCGCCGAGGCCACCGAACGGATCGAGTCCGCCTTGCCCCGTCTCGGTCGCGTGCCGCTCGGCGGGACAGCCGTCGGCAACGGGCTCAACGCATCGCCCACCTTCGGCGCCGACGTGGTCGCCCGCGTCTCGAACCGGCGTGGTGTGGCGCTGAGCATCGCCCCGAGCAGGTTCGCCGCCCAGGCGTCACGCGACGGTCTCGTCGAGGCATCCAGCCACCTGCGCGGCCTCGCCGTCGCGCTGCTCAAGGTCGCCAACGACATCCGCCTGATGGGCTCGGGGCCCACCGCCGGCCTCGGCGAGATCCGCCTTCCCGAGCTGCAGGCGGGATCGTCGATCATGCCCGGCAAGGTGAACCCGGTGATGTGCGAGATGGTGGCCCAGGTCGCCATCCAGGTCTTCGGCAACGACGCCGCGATCGCGTTCGCCGGCTCGCAGGGTGCGTTTGAGCTGAACACCTACCAACCGATGATCGCTGCAGCCCTCATCGACTCCGGCCGGCTCCTGACCCGTGCGTGCACGCTGTTCGCCGAGCGGTGCGTCGACGGGATCGAGGCCGACGTCGATCGATGCGAGCACTACGCGAACTCGACCCCCGCTCTGGCCACGCCGCTCAACGCAGAGCTCGGCTACGACCACGTCGCCAAGATCGTCAAGGCGGCGGTCGCCCAGCGACGCCCGTTGCTGGACGTCGTGGTCGAAGACGGTGCACTCGACGCAGATCGGGCGCGGCAGCTGCTCGACGCATCGGCGGTGGCGCGAGGCAACCGACCGCCGCGCTGACCGGCCCGCCCGATCACGAGTGCTGGTGCCCGTGAAGCCATGGATGGGAGACGGCTCCACGAGCACCAGCGACGTGTTGTGCGCCGTCAGTGGGGAAGTACCGCCGACGCACGTGGCCCAACGAGTACCCACGACCGCGATGGTCGAAACCTGCGGCGCACGTTCCGTGCGAGCCATGGACAGCGCCCAACGCGACGATGACCGCTACTAGCATGCGGGCCAGTGGCTGCGGGGCGAACGGACATTCCAACGCCCGATCAGCACCGGGCGCGGCTCTACCGACGTGTGGTGGGCGCCGCATGGCTGGCGGGTGCGATCTGGCGGATCAGCGTGCTGATCTCGAAGTGGCACGTGCCGCTGCGCCTCAACGACTCCCTCTACTACAGCATCCAGGCGTACTACAACGCCCGCGGACGATGGTTCCGCGAAGCGGGCGGTGCGGCATACCAGTACTGGGGAGTCCGGCCCGGTGCTGAGCACCCGCCGTTGACGTCGATCGTGATCGCGCCCGCCAGCCTGTTGGCCCACCCGGAGTTCTGGGAGCGGGCCACGATGACTGCGATCGGCATTGCCTTGATCCCGTTGATGGCGATGTTGGGGAGGCGCGTCGGAGGGATGCGGGTCGGGGCGATCGCTGCCGTCATCACTGCGGCATACCCGAACATCTGGATGAGCGATGCGCTGATCATGTCCGAGACGCTGCTGTTGTTCCTCGTCGTCGTCGTCATGCTGCTCGCACTGCGGCATCGGGATCGGTTCGACCTCGGCTCCGCGCTCGCGCTCGGCGTCGCGATCGGCATCGCGGGCCACGCGCGGAGTGAGGTCCTGCTGTTCGCACCGCTGCTCGCACTCGTCGGCGTCCGCACGCACGAACTGGCGCGATGGATGAAGACCGCGGCCGTGATGCTCCTCGCGACCGGCTTCACAGTGCTGCCCTGGATCGTCTACAACACGACGAGGTTCCACGAGACGGTGTTGATGAGCACCAACGAGGGCACGACGTGGCTCGGTGCGAACTGCAACGACGCCTACTACGGCGCCGGCACGGGCGGTTGGTCGCTCGACTGCCTCATCGAATCCGATCCGCCCGCCGACGAGAGCACGGCGGCGCGCAGCACCCGCCGCCGTCACGAGGCGTTCGCGTACGCCGAGACGCACAAGTCCAGGTTGCCCGTCGTCGCGGCAGCGCGGATCCTGCGTGCCGCTGATCTGTACGGGTTGGGCGATCTCGTCCACGGCGACGAAGGCGAGGAACGACCGTGGTGGGCGATCTGGCTCGGCATCGTGTGCTGGTGGGCCCTCGCGCCGATGGCGGCGATCGGCGTGTGGCGCACCCGACGAGGCGTGCGGTACGTGCTGCTGGCGCCCGTGATCACCGTCTTGGTCGTCACGCTGGCGTTCTACGGTGCGCACCGGTTGCGGGCGTCGATGGAACCGATCGTGGTCGTCGGTGCCGCTTCGTTCCTGGCGTCGACATCGTTGGGCCGGAGGTGGCCGCGGGCCCGGTTCGACCAGACCGACACAGCGCCCGCCGAGGCTATGGCCGATGTCGGTTAGCTTCGGCGTGTGCGGCGGCTCGTGGTGTGGATCATCCTGGCGAGCGCGTGCGCAGCATGTGCGTCCGACCCTCGCTCTGGCGCGGCAGCATCGACGGTGGCGGTGAGCGTCACCACCGACGCCGGATCAGCGCCCACCGGGAGGCCGATCACCGTCGCCTACGGTTCGGACCCGTCGCAGTTCGGGCAGCTCTGGTTGCCGACGGCACCGTCCGCGAAGCCGCTGCCCGTGGTCGTGCTGATCCACGGCGGGTTCTGGCGGGCGGAGTACCGGCTCGATCTGATGGACCCGCTGGCGAAGGATCTGATCACGCGCGGGTACGCAGCATGGAACATCGAGTACCGACGCGTCGGCCAGGCCGGTGGGGGCTATCCCGGCACGCTCGACGACGTCGCGGCCGCGATCGACGCGCTGCAGGGTCTGGCCGCGGCCAACCACCTCGACCTGGCCGATGTGGTCTTCGTCGGGCACTCCGCCGGGGGACAGCTGTCGCTTTGGGCGGCCGGCCGAACGACCCTTCCCACAGGTGCCCCGGGCGCAGATCCGGTGGTCACCCCTCGTCTCGCGATCGGCCAGGGTCCGGTGGTCGATCTCGTCGCCGGCGATGCGCAGGGGCTGGGCGGCGGCGCGGTGACCGATTTCATCGGTGGCACCGCCGAGCAGTTCCCCGACAGATATGCGATCGCGTCGCCGACGACCACGAGCGGGGTGCGCCTCGCCGTGGTGCGTGGCTCCGTCGACGACATCGTGCCGGCGGCGTTCACCCTGCCGTCGGACCCCGCCGAGGCAGCGCAGATCACGGTCATCGACGTGCCCGGTGCCGACCACTTCGCCCTGATCGATCCGGCGAGTGCGGCATGGCAGGCGGTCATCAACCTCCTGTGATCGGGCCCGGTCGATCGGACGCGATCAGCTGTGTCCGTCGGGAATGTTTACTGCGCCGGTCAGGTTTGCGACGATGGGATGTGACCGACCTGGAGGCGACGTGACCGAGACCAGCAACGCCGAGATCCACATCGGCGTCAGCATCGATGGTGCCGGACGACATCCGGGCGCGTGGCGTGAGCCAGGTGCCGATCCGCAGCGGCTGTTCACGGCCGAGCACACGGTGGATCTGGCTCAGCTGGCCGAGCGCGGTCTGCTCGACTACGTGTCGCTCGACGATTCCTTCCGGTTGCAATCGGATCGCCGTGACCATGTCCGCGGCCAGCTCGATGCGCTGTTGACGCTGGCCCGTGTGGCGCCGCAGACCACATCGATCGGTCTCGTCGCGACCGTGACCACCACGCACACCGAGCCGTTCCACGTGTCGAAGAACCTGGCCACACTCGACTTCGTCAGCCTCGGCCGGGCGGGCTGGTTGGTGGATGTGTCGACCACCGAGGCCGAGGCGTTCCACTTCGGTCGGCGCACGGTGGCGTCACCGGCCGACCTCTACGCCGAGGCCGGTGAGGCCATCGATGTCGTGTCCCAGCTCTGGGACAGCTGGGACGACGACGCCGTGATCCGCGACGTCACGACCGGCCGCTACCTCGACCGCGACAAGCTGCACGTGACCAACTTCGAGGGTCGGTTCTTCAGCGTGCGCGGACCGTCGATCACGCCCCGGTCCCCGCAGGGCCAGTCGATCGTCGTGGTCGACGCCGTGAACGAGCTGGCACTCGACGTCGGCATCGAACGTGCCGATGTGATCCTCGTCCACCCGGCGTCGATCACCGAGGCGGCGGAGATGCGTGAACGGATCGGCCGGGGTCTCGTCGCTGCGGCACGCACACCGGAGGACGTTTCGGTGCTCGCCGTCATCGACGTGCAGCTTGCCGACTCGACGGCGGCTGCTGTCGCGGCGCGAGCTCGGCTGGACGCGTGGGCCGGTCCTCTCCCGGGCGAGTCCCTCGAGCACATCGGCACCGCCGACGCGCTCGCTGATCTCCTCGCGACGTGGGCCGAGGCAGGCGTCGTCGACGGCTTCCACGTGCGGCCGGCCACGCTGCCGGACACGCTGAACCGCTTCGTCGACGACGTCGTCCCCCTGCTCCAGCAACGTGGCGTCTACCGCACCGAGTACGAGGGGACGACGCTGCGCGACCACTTCGGCCTCGAACGTCCCACGAGCCGATACGCGACCACCGAACACAGAGGTTCACGATGAGCGACAAGCCACGCAAGCAGGTGCACCTCGCCGCCCACTTCCCGGGTGTGAACAACACGACCGTGTGGAGTGACCCAGAGTCGGGCAGCCAAACCGACTTCTCGTCCTTCGCCCATCTCGCCCGCACCGCGGAGCGGGGCAAGTTCGACTTCTTCTTCCTGGCCGAAGGACTCCGGCTGCGCGAGCACCGTGGCCAGATCTTCGACCTCGACGTCGTCGGCCGCCCGGATTCCCTCACCGTCCTCTCGGCGCTGGCGGCTGTCACCGACCGGATCGGGCTCGCCGCCACTCTGAACACGACCTTCAACGAGCCGTACGAGCTCGCCCGTCAGTTCGCCACGCTCGACCACCTCAGCAACGGGCGCGCCGCATGGAACGCGGTCACCTCGCCGGACGCGTTCACCGGCGAGAACTTCCGCCGCGGCGGGTTCCTCGAGCGCTCGCTGCGGTACGACCGTGCCGGTGAGTTCATCACCGCCACCCGTGCGCTGTGGGACAGTTGGGCCGACGACGCAGTGCTGGCCGACGCCGAGTCCGGGGTGTTCGTCGACGACGGATCGATCGGCACCTTCCACCACGGCGGCGACGAGTTCGCGATCAGCGGTGAGTTCAACGTTCCACGGAGCCCGCAGGGCCGCCCGGTGCAGATCCAGGCCGGCGACAGCGACGGCGGACGCGAGTTGGCGGCGCAGCAGGCCGACGTGATCTTCAGCCGGCACTCCGGCTGGGACGACGGTCGGGCGTTCTTCGCCGACGTCAAGCGCCGGCTCGCGACCTACGGCCGATCGCCCGAGGACCTCAAGATCGTTCCGGCGGCAGTGGCGTTCCTGGGCGACGACCGCGAGGACGCGCTGGAGAAGGCCGCGCACATCCGTCGCCAGCAGGTCAGCCCGCAGGGTGCGATCGCCTTCCTCGAGCAGGTCTGGGGACGTGACCTCTCGACCTACGATCCCGACGGACCGCTGCCCGACATCGACCCCGACATCAGCGCCGAGATCACGCGCGGCCGGGTGCGCCACGAGCAGGATTCGCTCTCGGTGGCCGAGAAGTGGCGCCACATCGCCGAGACCAAGCACCTCAGCATCCGTGAGCTGATCATCGAGGTGACCACCCGCTCCGCCTTCGTCGGCTCGCCCAAGGAGGTCGCCCACCTGATCAACGACCACGTGCAGGGGGACGCCGCAGACGGATACATCCTGGTCCCGCACATCACCCCGCACGGACTCGACGAGTTCGTCGACAAGGTCGTGCCCGAGCTGCAGGACCTCGGGGTTTTCCGCACGGACTACGAGGGTCCGACCCTGCGTGATCACCTCGGTCTGACTCGACCCCGATCGAGCATCGCGGCCGGCGTCTCATCCCGTCATTGGTCGTTAGCGTGACCCGATGAGCACACCTGTGAGGTTCTGGGTCGATCCCATCTGTCCGTGGTGCTGGGTGACGTCGCAGTGGGTTCGCAGCATCGCTGTAGAGCGCGATCTCGACATCACCTGGGAGCCGATCAGCCTCCTGATCAAGAACGACCCGCCCGCGGACAGCGCGTTCTACGAGCCACTGCAGTGGACCTACGGTCTGCTGCGGATCATGGAGTCGGTGCGCGCTGCCGAAGGCGAGGCCGCGGTCGGCGCGCTGTACGTCGAGTACGGGCGGCGGATCCACCACAACGGCGAGCGGATGTGGGATCCAGCCGACGCTCTGGAGGCGATCGGCCTCGATGCCAAGCATGCGAGCGCCGCCACGGACGAGCAGTGGGATGCGACGCTGCGCAAACGCATGGCCGACGGTCTCGCCCTCGTCGGCGCCGATGTCGGCACGCCGATCATCGCCTTCACCGCATCCGATGGTCGCGAGGTCGCCACCTTCGGGCCCGTCATCACCAAGGTGCCGGCGCCGGAGAAGTCGCTCGCGCTGTGGGATGCGTTCGTCACGCTGACCGAGCTCGAGGAGTTCTGGGAGCTCAAGCGCACCCGCACCAAAGGCCCCGAGTTCGGCGACCACCCCTGATCGCTGTCACGAAATGTCCGCTTGGGGCGGACATCTGGTGACAGCGCTTCACCGCGTGAGGTCGGGGTGGCCGCCGCAGCCGGAAGCCGTGCACCGAAAGGCGATGTTCCTGCGCGATCCCGGCTCCCTGCTCCATCGGGACTCGAATCGCCCATGGTCATGAATCGTCCCGCCGGGCGGGACGATTCCGCACCATGGGCGACAATCGTCCCATCGGGCATTTCATCACGTGGAGATCCACCAAGGGTGAGCGTGGAACCGGCCGCCGAAGCCGTCACCGAGTCGAGCATCGCCCCCGTTCGGTGCATGGTTTCGGTGCGGGGTTGCAGTGCGGGGTTGCAGTGCGGTGTTTCGGCCGTGAGCCATCGCTTCACCGCTTGAGGTCGGGGCGGCCGATCGCGTCGAAGATCAGGTTCGCGTAGAACTGGGCCATGGTGCCGCCGCACGCGATGTGGATGCCGTCCTTGCAGATGTTGATCGACATCGACGCGGACTGCCAGTCGAGCACCGTCACGTTGGGGTAGGTGGCGGGGAGGGCTCGGATCAGCGCGTTGTTCGCATCCTGCCAACCGCGCGGAACGCGCACGGTGAGGAACACGACGGTCGGTGTCAGGTCCGGGGGAAGCTGGGCCATCATTCGCTGCAGATCGTTCGAGCTCACGCTGCCGTTGGTTCCGGTCTGGATCACCATCACCTGGCCGATCTGGTTGTTGGCGCGCAGGGTCTCGACGACGCCGGCCATCTCGTCACCTTGGCGCCCCTTCACGGCGTCGACGTAGAAGCCCCCGGCTTGCAGGTTCGTGAGCGCGCCGAGCATCACCGACTCGCCGAGCGCGATCGGTTGGATCGTCGTCGCCGCGGGTGCCGCGGGTGCCGCGGGTGCCGTGGTGGGCGGCAGCGTGGCGGCCGTGGCCACCGGTGCGGTCACGGCAGGGTCGACGACGGCCGGCACGGTCGTCTGCGGCAGGGTGCTGGCCGCGCCGTGGTTCGTGGCCAACGGGTCGACCGCGCCAGCGATCGTGGTGGCGGTCGAGTCGGGTGCGATCAGCGTCGTCGCAGCGGCGTCCGTGGACCCATCGGTAGTCGACGTCACGGCTGTGGCGCCCGTCGGGTCAGTCGTCGTCGTGGTCGTGCCATGTGGCGCGCTCGTGGGCACGGCCACCGGACCGACGGACGCCGGGCCGGCGGACTCGGCTGCCGCACCGGCCTCGACGCTGCACTCGACATCGCCGACGCAGACGTTCTTCGCGACCGCGATGCTGACACCGGCGAAGCCCATCATCATCGAGACCGTCGCGATCAGGGCGACCACCTTGCGGCGATGTCCTTCGTGGTTGGCGCGTCGTGCTCCGTCCTCGTTGCGCAGCCAGGCGCGCAGCCTGCCGGTGCGGATCGGGGTCTCGACCAGCCGGTAGCTCAGCTCCGTCACCGGCACCGTGATGGCCATCGCGAGCACGAACTGCTTCCACGTCAGCGGCACGCCGGCGAACTTGCGGATGATCTGATAGATCGGCCAGTGGTAGAGGTAGAGGCCGTAGCTGCGGGTGCCGATCCAGGCCAGAAACGGGTTGCCCAGGATGCGCCCGGCGAACGCGCGGCGATGCACGACGGCGGCGATGATCGCGAGGGTGGCCAGGCCGGTGACGAAGAACCCGCCGCGGAACAGCCATGGGTCGTAGCGGCTGCCGAAGGACGAACCGGATCCGGACAGCGACAGCTTGAACGTCAGCAGGGCGAGCACCACGACGCCGAGCAGCGCACAGAGGTCCAGCAGACGGCCCTTCGCGCGCATCGGCCCGCGCAGCAGGGCCATCGGCCTCCAGACCATCGCGAACGCGGAGCCGAGCAAGAGCCCACCGGCCCGGGTGAACGTGCTCAGGTAGAGCGCGTCGTTGATGTTGAAGCAGCGTCCGAACAGCGTCGCGTAGCCGTTGCCACCGCCACCGCACTCATCTGCGACGTCGCCGCTGACGAACAGCACGCCGACGGCGACCGCGATCGCTGCGCTGGCCCCCGCGAGCCACAGCGCGATCCTGGGCAGCCGGTCGCGGCCGCGGCGCAGGAGCACCACCATGATGATCGGCCAGACGAGGTAGAACTGCTCCTCGACCGCGAGGGACCAGAGGTGGCGTAGCGGTGCGAACGCCTCCGATGCGGTGTAGCTCTGCCCGACCACGATCTGGTACCAGTTGCTGCCGTAGAAGAGGCCGCCGAGGAAGTCGCCCCGGGTGCGCCCCTGAGGTCGTCGGTACCAGACGGCGAGGTACACCCCGAGCAGGCCCATCATCACGAACAGCGCCGGCAACAACCGCCGGAACCGTCGCCTCCAGAACTGGACCAGGTTGATCCTGTCGCTGCGTTCGTGCTCGGCGATCAGGAGCAGGGTGATCAGGTACCCGCTGATCACGAAGAACACCTCGACGCCGAGGAACCCACCGCTCAACCAGGCATGGTCGGCGTGGTACACCATCACCGCGACGACAGCGAGTGCTCGGAGCCCATCGAGCCCGGGCATGTACCGCGTCTGGCTGACGTAGGCGAACGGGCTGGCGCGCGGCCGCTGCGGGGGTGGCCAAGAAGACATCCACGTTCAGTATCGCTCGCGGAGCCCGCCGCTCCAGGTCACGATCCCGAACCGGGCGCCGTCGGCGGACGCGCGATCCCGACGGCGACGCGTGTGGAAGACTCGGCCCGTGCCTGCTCAGGTGAGTGAAGCAACCAGCGAGCATCGGTCCGGTGCGCAGAGCGTCGAACGCGCCATCTCGGTCATGCAGTGCTTCCGCAGCGGTCCCGGCGAGCTGGGGATCACCGAGATCGCCCGCCTGACCGGTCTCAACCTGAGCACGGCGCACCGCATCGTGCGTGCGCTCTGCGCGGCGCAGTTCATGGAGCAGGACCCGGACAACGAGCGCTATCGGCTCGGTGCGGCGCTCCTCGTGCTCGGCCAACGCGCCCTCGAGCACTCCGGGTTCGGGGCCGCGTTACCCATCCTCGAACGCCTCGCCGAGACCACCGGTGAGTCGACCAGCCTCGGGATCCGCCGTGGTGACGAGGTGATCGTGGTCCTCGCCGCGGCGTCACGTCAACGCCTGCGCTTCGACCACGCCACCGGTGCCGGCATCGGTCTGCATGCGTCCGGGATGGGCAAGGTGCTGATGGCGTTCTCGATCGACAGCCCCACCACGTCGGTCCAGGAGCTGCCCTCGCTCGACCGCTACACACCGTCGACGATCACGTCGCGGGCCGAACTCGTGGCCGAGCTGGAGCAGATCCGTCAGGTCGGTTACGCGGTCAATCGCGAGGAGCGCTACAGCGGAGTGTTCGGCGTCGCTGCGCCGGTGCTCGACCGGCGGGGTCGTGCTCGTGCGGCAGTCGGTGTGCAGGGTCCGACCGTTCGGCTCACGGGTACCTCCTTCGACGAGCTGGCCGGGCTCGTTCGTGACGCAGCGAACGAGATCGCCAACACGGTCGACGCCGGCTGAGCGCTATGCGCTCGCCTGGTCGCCGCTGACGTCACCCTCGACGCCGGTGTGTTCGAAGATGGCGTGTTCGACGACGAACAGGCGGGTGCGACCGCGCACGTGGGCCATCGAGTCCGCGGCAACGCGCTGCCCGATCTCGCTCGCGTACGCGGCGTCGAACGACTGACGGTCGTCGAACCACAGCTCGGCGACGCCGTCGTGGTCGTCGGCGTCGTCGATCGCGTTGAACACGATCTTGCGCACCGCCGGCAGTTGCGCGGCCAGTGGGGCGTGCTCGTCGAGCCACCACGCGCGGAACGCTTCGGGGGTCATGTCGGTGCGCCGGGCGAGGAGGATCATCGCTTTGAGCATGAGCCCTATTTCCCGATCCGGTGCAGCGGGCGGCCGCCGACGCTGAGCGCGAGCACGACGAGGATCTCGTCCGGCCGGGGCGCGTCGTCGATGCTGGACGCGATCGCATCCATGTCGTCGAACACCCAGATGTCGGAGCAGTTGGTGATCGGCGCGACGATGCGCGTGCCGGGGCCGCCGAGCAGCTTCGTCGAGGGGATGATCGCCGGACCGCGACCCAGCGCGGCGCGGATCGGCGCACCGAACTTGGGGTGGATCAACGCGGCGGCGTGCTCGATCTCGCCATCGGTACCCACGACCGCGGCCTTCCCGTAGCCCTGCACCTCCTCGACCGGACAGCCGAGGACCGCGATCGCTTCCTCGATGAGGGTCTGCCCGAGCGCTGCACCGAGCTCGACGAGCGGTTCGAGGTCCTCCACATAGGCGCCCGCGTACGGGTTGCGCATCACGATGCCCGTGGCAACCTTGCGGCGGAGGCCGTCGACCGGCCTGCCGATCTCTGTGCGGGTCGTCTCGACCGTCGACACGACCTTGCGGATGTCCAGCTGCAATGGGCTCGAGCTCATCCGCCGATCATCCCAGACGGCGGATCGGCAGCGCGGATCGAGACGACGGGTCCAGGCGGATCCGCACATCGGTGGCGACGCATCCCTCGACGCTGACGATCGCGGGATCGATGTCGATCTCGTCGAGCTCGGGATGGTCGGCCATCAACTGGCCGAGCCGGATCAGGGTGTCGATCAACGGTGCGTCGTCGATGCCGGCCGCAGCCAATGCGCCTCCGACTCGGGATGTCTCGACCAGGGCCACAGCGGCCACACGCGACAGCGGAACCAGCCGGCTCGCGCCATCGCTGGATCGTGCCGTTTGCAAGCTTCCGACATCGAGGGTCATCACTGGTCCAAGCAGCTTGTCCGTCGTGCAGCAGATGTGCACATCGACTCCGGGCATGGCCATCGCCTGCACGACCAGCGCATCGGCGTCGGTGCCGAGTGCGCTGCGGATCACGGTGAGCGCATCGGCGACGGCACGCGCGTCGCCCAGATCCAGTGCGATCCCGGCGCGGGCGGAGCGGCCGACACGACGGCGATCGGCCTTGACGACCACTGGGTAGCCGACCTCGCCCGCGGCGGCGATGACCTGCTCGCTGCTCGGCGCCTGCATCTGCACCCCCCGAGCCACGGCGACGCCGTACGCCGCCAGCAGGTTCGTCGAGGCGACCAGTGACATTCGTTCGGAGGCATCCGCCAGCGCGTCCCGGATGATCTCCTGAGCAGCGTCCGCGTCGGTGTCGGCTGACACGTCGACCGGCGCCTGGGCCTCGGTCGCCCGCCACCGGCTGTACGCGTACATCCGACCGAGCACTGCCGCGGCGGGCTCGGGGAACGAGAACGCCGGCACGGGCGAACCGGGCAGGAGGGGACCGTCACTGCCGCCCAGCATCACCGCCAGCACCGGCTTGGACGAGTCGAGCGCTGCAGTGTCGATCTCCCTGGCGGGCGCATGGGCGGCGGCCAGTGGTGGGGCGTGGATGATCATGACCGCGTCGACGAGATCGGACTGCAGCGCGGCTGTGATCGCCGCAGCGAAGTCGTCCGCGCCGGACCGCCAGTCCAGCGCGAGGGGAGGATCGACGGGCTCGAGTCCGGCGGCGGTGACCGCTGCGGCGGCCAGCACCCGGGGGCTGCGCGCGTTGCTGAGGATCGCCACGCGAGGGCCGTTCGGGGCGGGCTGGCTGGCCAGCACACGGGCGACGTCGAGCATCGTCCGCACCGTCGGAACCTCGATCAGCCCGGCCTGCTGGTACAGCGCGTTGGCCGCGTCGCCGATCGCCGCGGTGCCGGTGCGGACAGCGACGATCGGCCGGGTGCGACCGACCCGGCGGGCCAACCGGGCGAACTTGCGCGGGTTGCCGAACGTCTCGGTGTACATCGCGATGACGGCGGTGGTCTCGTCGTCCTCCCAGAACTGGAGGAGGTCGTTGCCGGACACGTCGCACTTGTCGCCCAACGACACGAACCAGGAGACGCCCATGTGCAGATCCGCGGCGAGCTGCAGCAACGACGCGCCGAGCGAGCCCGACTGCATCGAGATCGCCACCTTGCCGTACGGCAGCCGACCAGGCACCAAGGCTGCGTTGAGCGCACCCGTCGGCCGCGGCGCGGCGATGCCCATGCTGGCCGGACCGATCACGCGCATCCCGTTGCGGCGCGCGTGGGCGACGATCGACACCATGTCGATGTCCAACCCGTCGGTCGCGGTGATCACCAGGGCGCCGCGCACCTTCTTGGCGATGCACTGGTCGATCGTCTCGGCCAACGCCGCCGCTGGAACAGCGATCACCGCCAGCCACACGTCGTCGAGGATGTCCACCACGGATGCGGTGGCTGGTTGTCCGCCGACCGTGGCGCTGCGGGTGTTGACGGCGTACACCGGGCCGTCGAACGCGGCGGTGGTGTTGTGCCACAGCTCGTGGCCCACCGAACCGACACGGTCCGACGCGCCGATGATCGCGATCGAGCGTGGCAGGAGCAGTCGCGCCACCGCCCGGCTGTCGGCGCGGTGCTCGCGCGCTTCCACGGAGTCGACGAACCGCTCGGTCTCGGTCAGCGAGAACTCCAGCTCCGTCAACCCGCTCTCGTAGTGGCGTTCGACCGGCCACCCGGCACGAGTGAAGACACGGAGCATCGCGCGGTTGTCGGACAGCGTTTCCGCGGTGAACCGGTCGATGCCGTTGGATCGCGCGATCGCGGCGAGGTGCTCGAGCAGCAGCGTCGCGATGCCGCGCCCCTGGTGCTCTGCGTCGACCATGAACGCGACCTCGGCGTCATCGCGCGCCTTCCACCGCTCGTAGCTCGCCCACCCGATGAACTCACCGCGGTCCTCGACGACCAGCGCGACACGGTCGTGGAAGTCCACGACGGTGAAGTGGGAGAGCTCGCGAGCGTTCAACGTCGGCTTCGGTGACAGGAACCGGCGGTAGAGGTTGTCCCGCGGCTGTCGCTCGTGGAACTCGAGCAGCAGCGGTGCGTCCTCCGGAGTGATCGCGCGGACGAACGCCGTGTCGCCATCGCTCAGGACGATGCTGGTCGACCACCGGTCGCGCTCGTCCTGATCGGCCGCCCGGGGCTCAGACACCAGCCGTGGCGAAGTGTTGCTGGATGCGCTCCAGCGTGGCCGTCATCGCCACCCGGTTGCGCGGCTCGGCGCGGATCACGCGGAGGAGGAGCTTCGCTCGTCCGGTGGACCAGTCGAACGTCTCGCGCACCAGGGTGCCGTGCTCGGTCGGTGTCAGCTCGTAGCGCCAGATGTGGTGGCCCCAGCCCTGCCGCCACGCGATCAGGCGATCCTGCTCCCACTCGACGATGGTGTTCCACATCCGGTACGCGATGCCCATGCGCATGTCCATCCGGAACCTGCTGCCGAGCTGCATGCTCGTCGGGTTGCCGGGCATGCTCTCGCGCACCGTCCCCGAGCCGTCGAGAAGGACGTGGCCGCTGGGATCGTTGAGCAACGCGAAGATGTCCGCAGCCGGCGCCGAGATCTCTCGTTCCACGGACACCGATTGCGTGCGGTCGGGAGGTGTCGTCATGGCCGCAGTCTCGCGCACTGCCGGCTCAATCGAACGCGTGGCGGTTCTGCCGGGACAGACCTTGCAGCGAGTAGGTCGACGTGCCGGGCCCGAGCAGCTCCTCGGCCCCGCGAGCGAGCGCGCCGTAGGCGGCCCACGCCAGCGCGCCACCGGTGGAGACGCGGCGCACACCGACCGACGCCAGCTCGCCCACGCTCGGGCCGTGGGGCAGGGCGAGGACGTTGACCGGAACTCCGACCGCCTGGACGACGCGTCCGATCTCGCCGAGATCGGACAACCCCGGCGCGTAGACGCAGTCCGCGCCGACCTCGCGGTAGCCGATCAGCCGGTCGATGATCTCGCCGAGGTCCGCCGGTCCGTGGAGCCGCGCCTCCGCTCGAGCCGTCAGCACCATCCCGTGCTCGTGTGCAGCGCCGGCGGCCGCACCCACCCGGGCGGTCGCGGTCTCGATCGGATCGATCCCGTCGGTGGCCGGGTCGTAGTCCTCGATCGAGCACCCCGCGGCACCGGCCGTCGCAAGGAGCTCGATGGTCTCGGCGATGCCGTGCAGCGAGTCGGCGAAGCACCGTTCGGCGTCGACGTTGACCGGGAGGTCGACTGCCGACGTGATCGCGGCGACGTGTTCGACGAGCTCGTCGCGGGTGACGTGTTGGTCGTGCTTGCCGAGGCTGGCGGCATGACCCGAGCTGGTGGTGGCCAGCGCGACGAACCCGAGCGAGGCGAGGATCTTCGCCGAGCCGATGTCCCAGGGGTTCGGTATCACGAACGTCTCGGGTGCGGCGTGCAGAGCCCGGAACGTCGCCCTGATCGTGTCGGTCCTCGTGGTCATGGCAGTGATCCGTTCGTTGTTGCCGTCGAACGGCATCCGGGTTCGGGCGTCAGGCGCCGGCTGAGTTGTGGAACTCCTCGAACGCCTTCTGCAACGCGTCGAGCATCTCGTCCGGCAACGGTTGCGGGGGCGGCTCCCCCTTGATCTGCCCGTCGATGTGCCCGGTGATCTGGATCGTGCGGCGCATCTGGGCCAGGTACTCGGTGCAGTCGGGGCACGCGGCGATGTGCCGGTCCACCGCTTTGACGAGTCCGCGCGGCAGCGCACCTTCGAGGTAGTCGGTGATCAGCTCGACGAACTGCTGGCACTCGATGTCGCGGCGGAAGAGCACCCTCACGATGCCACCCCGAGCCGGCCTTCGAGCATGGACCGCAGCGTGGATCGGCCGCGATGCAGGAGGACCCGTTGGTTGCCCTCGGTCAGGCCCAACGCGTCGCAGACATCGCTCGACGACCAATCTTCAACGTCTCTCAACATCACCACCCACTTCTGCTGCTCAGGTAACAGCCGTACCGTGTCGATGACGAGCGCGATCGTTGCACCGGAAAGCACAACTTCTTCGGGAAGCTCGCTCCAACGCGCGGGCGGCTGCGACCACTCGCCTCGGCCGGGTGGGCCGGAGAAGCGGTCCGGCGACACAGCCGCGTGATCAGCGGTGTCGCTGAGCAGCGATCCCATCGGGACGGTGCGACGCTCCTTGACGCCCTTCGTCCGGGCGATGTTGACGAGGATCCGCGTGATCCAGGTCTTCAAGGTCGACCGCTGCTCGAACTTGTCGATCCCGCGGATGACGGCGATCCACGTCTCCTGGACCACTTCTTCAGCGACGGCGTTCGAGGGCACGAACGACGACGCCAGCCGGATCAGGCTGGCCTGGTGCAAGGTCACGAGCTCGCGGAAGGCTCGTGAGTCACCCTTCCGCAGACGCTCGACGAAGCTCGACTCGTCCGGCGGCAGCGGTCGAGGCGGGAGCGGGAGCGGAACGGACATCGCTCAGACGGTACAACCCCGGAACCGCACCTCGACGGTCAATGGTCGGTGTGCCCTCAACCCGAAGAGGCAGAGCCCTTCCGACGGTTGGCCAGCAGCACTGCTCCGCCGATCACGACGACCGCGCCGATCGCGATGCCGACGATCAAGCCCGTGTTGCTCGAACCGTCGCCACCGGTGCTGGGTGCCGCATCGGCGTCGTCGTCCTTCGCCGGCGCGAGCTGCGCGGACGTCGGCGGCCCGTCGGTGACGAGCACTGCGGGGGCGGGATGCTCGGGCTCCGCTGCGCCGTCCGCTGCGATCTCGATCCACGCCGTCTCGCCCGCGGCACACGTCTGCACGACCGGGAAGTGGATCACCCCGCTCGTCGCGGGCGCGGTGAAGGTGATCGAGAAGTCGTCCGGTGTGCTGGCATCGAGGTTGCC
>JAOBWO010000068.1 GCA_025463415.1 Acidimicrobiales bacterium
ACGATCATGTATTCCCGCGGTTGGTCAACTGGCCAGGCTGGAGCACCGGCCAACCATGGTGACACATCGAGATCCCGGGGGTCAGAGAGAGTTCCGTCGATTCGGCCGCTGGAGTGTCGCGCGGACGTCGGCGGCGCCAACGGCGCTGACGGTGCGGTATCGCGTATCGCTGCAACTCCGAATAACGCTGACACGATCACCGCGGCAGCCACGACAAACGGGAGGACGCGACGCGACGTGGGACGATTCGGGGCCAGGGTGATCGCATGCGACGACGAAAGCGACAGCCCGTCCACGTCGAGGAGCGGACCAGATCGCGACGTGTGTTCCGGACCCGTCAGCAGCACCGAGTCGGGCCGGACCGTTCGAAGCTGATCGAGGATGCTCTCCGAGAGTTCGGGGGGTACCGGGCGTTCGGCGCGCCGGAACAGCACGGCTACCTGTTCGTCAGTGAGCGTCACGAGAGTGTCCTTCCATGGTCTCGCGCAGCCTCCGACGAGCTCGCGCTAGAAGTGAATGAGTCGCACCGACTGAACGATCGAGCACGCTGGCCAGCTCTACGATTGACATGCCGTCGACAACCGCCAGCCCGAGCGCCCATCGTTCCAGATCGGGAAGCTGAGCAAGCATCCAACGCGCCTGGTCAGCCGAGACAACCCCGATCTCGACTGACTGAATCGCTTCCGCCGTGCGATGTGTGGCGATCTCGCGGCGCCGCCGACTGCTCGTGGCGCGAACGTGATCGATGAACCTGCTGCGCGCAACAGTCAAGAGCCACGGCAATCCGAGCTCCACCAAGGGCGGATGCTGCGCCTGAGTCAATACTGTGATGAACACACTCTGGACAAGATCGGCTGTCAACTGTTCGTCGCCACCCGTCAACCGACTCAAGAAGCTGTGCAACGACGACGCGTGAGCGACGACGAAGAGTTCGAGCTCCCGATCACGCTCCAGGCTGCTCGATGCCGGCTGTTCCCCCATGCATCATCCAACGTAGGCGTCGGCCCAAGATCGTCGCGGCGATCGAGATTGGACCGGAAAGATCGAAATGGCAACCGGCGGTCCGGGCGATCGGCGGCTGCACAAGACATACCAAATGCTGTTGCTTCGCCTGGACACTGCGCCCGATGCGCCCCGTCTTCAGTGAAGAGGGCACATGATGCGCGGCCCAGAACGACGCCCGACGATCGGCGCCGGATGAGCGCAGAACGGCGCATCCCGGCGCACGTATCCGCCGGTCACCGATGGTGACGTGGATTTGATCAGCTTCTGTCCGCGGGAGTATGGGCGACCGCGCTGCTCGCGTGAGCCCAATATCGTGTGCGTTCGTGCCTGGCATCGGCTGATCTGATCGGCTACTCGCCTACTGCGCCGTCGATTGCCGTCCGCCCAGCGTCGCGCCCGACGGGGACATCGCTATCAGCGACATCGCCAACCGATGTGGGGGTTCGAACTGATCGAGGTTGGCGCAAGCGACGATCGCTGCCGCCGTCAACGTCGCGCAATCGACATCAGACCCGCTCTCCGGTGACCGCCGATCGGGCGAGTCGCTGCCGCTCGCGACGAACCCCAGCGTCTCAATCACCTGTGGGGGAGGCCCCGCTGGTGATGCCGCTGAGGGCACGCGGTGGCCGTTCGGCGCCACGGAACAGCACGCTCGCCTGGATCGCGACCGCACGCTTCCACGCGGCAGCCTCCGCCGCGCCAAGTTCTGCCTGCGGCTGCGGGTCGACATCAAAGTTGCCGTAGCTATCCGTGCCGCGAACGAGCGTCGCCGACTCACGTGGCTCGTGCTGGTAGGCGTAGGTGGGGATCATTTCGACCAGGAAGACGATGCGGCGGTCGTCGCCAGTGTTCGGGTTGGACGAGTGGCAGATGGCGTTGTTGAACAACGCTGCCTCGCCCGCATCGAGTTCGAAGTCGACCGCAGCTGCCTCGTCGATCGGCGCGTCGATGTACTGCTCGCGCGACAGCAGGCTGCTCGTGCCGAAGGCCTCTTTGTGCGGCAGCAGCGGGCCGTTGTGTGACCCGGGGATGCCGCGGATGCAGCCGTTTACGGCGCGGCACGGCGACAGCGCGACGGCGACGATGAGCACGATCGGCTTGACGTCGGCGTATGCCGTGTCCTGATGCCAGCCGGCGAACGTCTTGCCGTCGGCGGCCTTGGCCCGCAGCGACGTGCCCCAGCACAGCAGATCCGGTCCGAGCAGATCCTCGGTCGCGTCGAGCAAGCCGGGCTCGCGGATCATCTCGTCGATCCACGGACAGATCATGTGCGCCTTCTGATCCAGCTTGATCCGGTCGTTCGGATGGTTCGCCTCGAATGATTCCAGCGCCCGGCGATAGTGCGCAGCGCGCTCGGCCGGCATCACCCGCACCGGTGCGACGAAGCCGTCGCGTGTAAACGACTGAACCTGTGCCGGGGTCAGCGAGAGCGGCATCCGCATGTCCTTTCGAGCGCTTGCCGAACAGTACCAAAGCACTCGGCGGACGTCGCCGAGCACGCCTGTCGACGGCCCTGCTCGTGTGGCCGTATCCTGCTCTGCGCCGCCGGCCGAGCGGGCGGTCGCCCCTCCTAAGCGGACGTCTTCAGAGCGCAGCGGCAGCGGCGGCGGCCACGGCGTCGAGATGGGTCGAGGGCGACACGTTCGTGGTGTCTGCGCTCTGATCCACCACGAGGAACACGTCCCCCACCAGCTCTGCGAGGAATGTTCCGGAGCGGAACGCTGGGACGCCGAGGGTGGTGTCGGCGGTGCCTGCGTACTCTGTCTGGAATCCGGCGAAGTCCTCGGCCGTCACCGGGCGCCGCGTGATGACGTACAGCGGTTGCGCATCTGGGAACGTGTAGACGCAAACGAGCTCGCCGGGGTTTGCGCCCGTGCTCGGCTCCGCCGTCGCCGGCTGACCGACCTCGTCGCGGACGAAGTTTGTCGGCACGAGCGAGCACGGATCGTCCGCCGAGGCCGCAGCGATCGTGGTGGAGACGACGGTCGTGGTCGCGGTTGTCGGAGCCGTCGTGCTCTCCGTCGTCGTCGTCGTCGGAGGGAGTGTGGTGGTTGTCGCCGGCGTGGTCGAGGAAACGGTTGCAGGCGTGACTACGACCGAGGTGGTCGGGACCGTCGACCCGCCGAGGTCGATGGGCGAGTCGCTGCCACATCGGCGCGACAGGAGGATTACTACGAACATGAACAGGAGCCCGATGCCGGAAAAGAGGCTCAGCTTCCCGCTGCAGCCAGGGCCGCTGCGGGCCTTTAATGCATTTGCCTGCCGTCGGAATTCGTCGCTCGACATGTCCTGAGAGGCAGCGAAGCGGTCCACCGACGACGCGTCGTAGTTCGGATCGTCTGGATTCGTCATGCAGCGATCGTGGACCTCAACATCGGGCTGGTGCATCGTGGAAACCCCGTGATGCGTTCGGGATCGACCGCGCTGTGTCGTAGGACTGGTGACAAGGGCCGCGGCACCTTGTCGTGATCATCGAGGACAGGCGGCGCGGTCACGATCGTCGGTACGACACCGCCGATCGGCGGCGGGTGACTTTCGGGTCGCCAACACGGACGCAGTGCACGGGGTTTCCACGATGTGAGCGCACGGCGGACGGCGCACAGTTCGAGGATGCAACGACTTGGAAGGCACGGTTGGTTGAAGTCGATTCTCGCGCTGGCGGCAATCTGGGCGTTGGCCGCCTGCGGGAGCGATTCCAGTGGCGTCACAAGCGGCGCGTCCACTCAGTCAGAGGTCTCGGCGACGTCGCTTCCGTCAACATCGACGCCCGCCACCGAGTCATCTGCTTCGGTGCCTCCCCAGACCGCGTCGGCTAACACGGTCCAGGTTGGCAATAGTGAGCATCCCGATGGCACGTGGACGTTCATCCGTCGTCTCGAGGAGGCCAATCCGCCCTACACGGACTTCCTCGCCGGCCAACCCGACGCGCAGCAGTGGGTCTTCAATCCACAGTGCGACGGCAACCAATGTGATCTGAAGGTGTACCCGGGAGACAACGGCTATCTACCTGCGGGCTGGCCGGCGAAGGCGGATGACGGAGCTCGGGTCTTTACCCTGCAGCTCCAGCACGACGGCTCCTACAAGGGCACCGATACCGTCGATGGTCTCACGTCTTGCAACGGATCTGACGGCACAGCGGTCGAGCACGCCGCACAACGTTCGTACGACTATCACCTGATCTACTTCGCCGCGGATGGGGCGGAAGCGTCACACATCGAAGGCAAGCTCACGGTCAACGAGGTCCCGAACGCTGCCGGAACGGCGGCCGGGTGCATCGAGTTCCACGACGTGCAGGGATTGTTCGCGCAGCCGCTGAACCAGTGGGCCGATGTCGATCCGGCCACTCTGACGTTCGGTCGATACGACTGGGGTGGTCGGGTTGTCGACGCTGACCAGTACTACCTCGACCACACCGCCCGCGTCGGTGAGTTCGTGCACTTCAACAGCTTCATCGACATGGACGCCGCGTGCACTGGTGATCCCTGCTCGGTTGGGGCCACCGGAGCGGCGCCGGCCTACGGCAAGGAGGCGAGCACGTTCACCTGGAAGGACGGCGAGTTCGCAACGACCGTGACCTATCAGGACACCTGCGTCGCCAATGACGGTGGTGCCCTCTTGACCGAACACGGGTACGACGTCGTGGCGAAGACAGTGGTGCGTCCGGTCATCATCGTGCACGGTGAGGTCCTCGCATGGGTCGGCACCTTCTCGAGCGTCAGCACGCCGACACCCCAGGCCGCGGCCTCCTGGCCGTCCGACTGCATCGCAGGGCATGAATCTGAGGCCATTGCGGCATCGACCACGCAGCCGTACTTCAACGGGCTGTGAGCGTCCGCGCACATGGACCGCGATGTCCCCCTGGACGCGCCGGCGAGCGGCGACCTCAGCCATCAGCTCGACCGGGCTGCGAGCACGATCGAACAAGTCCGCGCCGAGGTCCACCTGCGATTGCGCAGCGAGTACTGGTTCGGCTCACGCGCTGATTCGGTCCGACGATCTTGGGAATCCATCGTCGGCCCGACACTCGACGAAAGTGCACGCCTCCTTCGGGCGATGTCGCGGGAGGTTTCGGGCGCAATCGGCCACGACGTGTTCAACGACGATCCCGACCATGCCTAGAGTCCGGCCATGCAAGAGCTGGTGGGGCGGCACGCCGAGTTGAGCGACGCGCGCGCTCGGATCGATCGAGCGGTGGAGGGTGCAGGGAGCTCGTTGATCCTTGTCGGCGAGGCCGGAATCGGTAAGTCCTCGTTGCTCGATGCCATCGCCGACATCGCAGCCGGACGGATGCAGATCCTGCGTGCTCGCGGGATCGAGGACGAGGTGGGCTTCAGCTGGAGTGGCATCACACCCATCGTGCGTCCACTGCTCGCCGCTGTGGACGAGCACCAACTCGCCCCCATGCGCCGACAGATGCTGATGGATGTCATCGCACCGGTCGATGGCTGTGGGCACGAGGTGAGCGTCGAGCTCTACCCGCTGTGCCTCGCTCTGCTCGATCTCGTCGCCGCCGCTGCCGCGGAGCGACCGGTCCTGCTCTTGGTCGACGACATCCACTGGATCGATCGGGCATCGGCCCTCGCGCTCGGATTCGTGGGCCGGCGGCTGGAGCACGAGTACGCCGCACTGATCGCCACGTCGCGCCCGAGCGAGCTGGACGGATCGATTCCCATCGCGACGGTTGCGTCGCTGACCCGGGAGCAGGCCGTCGAGATCCTTCTCAACCATGGCGTGACATCAGCCGTGGTGCGCGATGCACTGGTCGACGCCGTGGGCACCAACCCGCTGCTCCTGCAGAGCTCGACTCGCGAGCTGAGCGCCGAGATCCGTCGCGGCAGTAAACCACTCCCTGATCCGATCCACTTCCCAGCGACCGTGATGGAAGGAGCCAGCCGCCGGATCGCTGAACTCCCCGACCGGACCCGTGAGGCACTCGCCGCGGTCGCCGTTCTCGGGACGGCATCGCCGATCGAGGTCAGTCGGCTCCTCGACGTGCTCGACTCTGACCTGACGTGCCTCGAACCAGCCGAATGCGCCGACGTCGTCGACATCGGCGACACGATCAGGTTCACCCACCCGACTCTTCGGACCGCGGCGTATCGATCCGCGTCTGCGCCGGAGCTGCGTCGGCTGCACGGGATGGCGGCCACCATCGCTCACGATCCCATCACGATTGCGATGCACCTCGCAGCGTCCACGATTGGACCTGATGAACTCATCGCCGCAGAGGTCGAGTCCGCTGCCGAGCGGCTCACCCGACGCGGAGCCGCCGCGGTGGCAGCCGCCCAGTACGTGCGCGCCGCCCAGCTCTCGCCAGTGGGCGAGGACGCCTGCAGACGGCGGCTCCTCGGCGCCGGACTGTTCTTGGACCTCGGGCTGATCGACGAGGCCGAATCATTGCTCGCCGAATTGCCTCAAGGCGATGTTCATGTCGCAACGGCGCACGCCCAGGCGCGCCTGCTGCACCTCCAAGAACTCGACGACGCCGGATGTCTGCTCCTCCGTTCCACCGCCGAACGTGTTGCTCCCTTCGACCCCGACGGGGCGGCACGACTCTTGGTTGAGTGCCTCGCGCCGATGGTGCGCGAAGGGCGGCTGCTCGAGGTCCTCGACCTCATCGCACAGCTCGAACGGGTGCGTCCGCAGCTGACGGGCATCGAGGCAAGAAGAGCGACAGCAGTCCTCGCTGTCTTCTCGTTGGTCAGCGGCGGCACGATAGCCGACGCGATGGCATCGATCGACGTGTTGATCCGCAATGACGGCGTCCCGGCGGCGGCTCCCTTCATCGCCGAGGTCATCGCTCCGATCCTGGCCTACGCGAACCGCGGTGATGAGCTCGGCGCGCTGCTCGACTCCGTCGAACGGAATCTGCGCGACCGCGCCGCCATCGTGCCGTTGATCTCCGTGCTGGCCGCCCAACAGCTCCGCAACTTCGGCACCGATCAACCCCGATCGATCGGGGCCGGGGAGGAAGCGATCCGCCTCGCGGACGAGATCGGACGACCGAAGCTCGCCATGATGGCGGCGATCGGCCTGGCGGTCGGCGCAGGCATCGCCGGCGACGCCGTCGCGCACCACCGCGCCGCGACACTCCTCCAATCCTCCTCGTATCCGCACGCCGAGGCAGCCCGGCTCACGGGCCTCGGTGTGCTGCACCAGACCTCGGGTCGCCCCGAGGAGGCCCTGCTGGCATGGGAGGCGCTCATCCGCTGCCGCGGTTTCGGCGATCCGCTCCTGACCTTCGAGGCCGACTACATCGAGACACTCATCCGACTCGGCCGCCTCGACGAGGCGCGATCCATGCTCAAACGCTTCGACAGCGAAGGCCTCGTGCAGCGCAGCCCCGGGATCCTTGGGCGGGTCGTGGCCATGCTGACGCCCGACGACGAAGCCGCTGGTGCGCAGTTCATGGCGGCCATCGAAGCGTGCCGACTGAGCCGCAACCACATCGGGGAGGGCCGGGCAGAACTGGCCTGGGGTGAACGACTCCGCCGCAAGCGTCGTCGAGCCGAAGCCCGAGTTCACCTCCACCGGGCGGCAGACCTGTTCCACCACGTCGGCCTCGCCTCTTGGGAGGCCCGCGTCGAAACCGAGCTCCAAGCCGCGGGCGTGCCGACAGACACTTCACTACCGGTGCACGCGATCTTGACATCCCAAGAGCTCCGAGTGGCACGCCTGGTCGCTGCAGGTGCGTCGAACCGCGACATCGGGCTCGACCTGTTCGTCAGCCAACGCACAGTCGAAACCCACCTCACCACCATCTTTCGCAAACTGGGCGTCAAGAACCGACGCGAGCTCGCCGCCCGCGCCGTCGACGACATCGATCTCCGCCGCCAATCGAACGTCCCCTGATGTGGAACAGCGCTAATTGCCATGATGCAGCTCCTCAAGATGCGTTGACAGCGACCGGTTCGCGCCGTGAACTCAACCGGCGAGCGGCCGGAGCCCAAGAGCACTGCGCACTGATGACTCGGCATCGATCGCGGCCCGACGCGTGACCTGGAAACGCACATCACGCCGCTGACCGATCGGGCGCTCGACACGCTCCGGCGAGGCCCCCGCAACCGCGGCCAAGAACGAGTTGGCGCTCCTGGTCGGGTATGTCAGCTGGCGCGCCGTTTGATCGGTGGCGGGATGCCCGGTCCGACCGGCGGGTGGAAAGGATTGCATGATGCGTCGACGGATCAGCCTGGCAATGGGTATCTCGATTGGCGTGATCGCGACGGCATGCGGGAGCTCGGCGACCACGACAACGTCTCCAAGAGTTGCAACGTCGACAACTGCGATGACGGTCGCGTCCTCTGACGCAACGACCCCGCGTTCCTCTCCGGATACGTTGGCTACATCCGCCCCCACCTCCCCCACATCCGCGACGGTGTCCCCTGCATCGTCAGCGCCGGCAACGGCACCCACCACCGCTGCTGCTCCTCCCCCGGCAGCAAGCGGTGGGGGTGCCGTTGACCCGAACGCACCCGAGATCGTCGAGCCCGGCGACATTCCTGACAACCAGGTCTTCGTTGCATTCCAGTCCCCGGACGGCATCTACTCGGTGACGGTTCCCGAAGGATGGGCCCGTACCGAAACCGGCGGTGCGGTCGCGTTCACCGACAAGTACAACTCGGTCACGATCTCGTCAACTGCCTCAACCTCGGCGTCTCTGTCGACGATGTCAAGAGGAAGGGCTCACCGACGTCTCGTCGGATCCCACGTTTCATCTTGTCGATGTCCAGCCGATCACCCGCAAAGCTGGCGACGGAGTGCTCGCGACCTACGAGATCGGCAGCGCCCCGAACTCTGTGACCGGGAAGAAGGCGTTGCTCGCGGTCGAGCGCTACGTGTTCAACCACAACGGCACCACCGTTGTGTTGACTCTCTCCGGGGCCAAAGGCGCCGACAACGTCGACCCGTGGAAGGTCGTGAGCAATTCGCTGACCTGGAACGGCTGAGCACCGCCCCGTGCACGCCAACTGACCGTACGAACCCGACGCCTCGAAGCGGTGAACTGATACCGCCGCCAATCAGGCGAGCGACGACGGTCGGTATGCGGTCCCGCCCGTTGCTCTGGCCAACGGACCCGTGGTCGTCCTCGCGGGCGAGCCGATGGGCGAACTCAACGAGGTCACCGGACGGCGGATCGTGGATCTCCTTCGAAGACCTTCAGCCGGCGGCGCTGCCGTTCTTCTGGGAACGGTCGACATCGGCAACAGTCTTCAATCACGCGAGTGACGTCGGCTTTCAGCCTTGAATGCAGGGCGCTGATCAATGAAGAGATTCTGATCGTGGTCGCCGATGGTGTGTCGGTGAGCCGTTACCCAGCCTTCGATCTGTTCGCCTGGCATCGGACGAGCGAGGTGGTATCCCTGACCGCTGTCGCATTCCAGGCGAACGAGCTCGGTCCATGCCTGTTCGGTTTCGATGCCTTCAGCGAGAACGCGCAGGCCGAGGCGGTGAGCGAGCTCGATCATGGATTGTGCGACTGCGTGTGCTTTGGCATCATTCACGAGTTCGGCGATGAAGCTTCTGTCGATTTTGATCATGTCGAGGGGAAGTGCTCGCAGGTATGAAAGCGACGTGTATCCGGTGCCGAAGTCGTCCAACGCGATTTTGATCCCGGTGTTTCGTAATCGTCCAAGGACGTCGGATGAGCGCTTCGGGTCGGTCATCACGGCCGTTTCGACAATTTCCACCTCGAGCAGAGCGGGCGGAAGACCGCTTCGCTGAAGCAGATCGGCAATGACGGACGGAAGCCGTTCATCGAACAGGCTCCGAGGACTGATGTTCACTGCAACGGTGAGGGACAGCCCGCTTCGGCGCCAGTTTGCAGCATCGGAGATGGCCTGCGTGAGGACCCACTCCGTGAGCGGCCAGAGCAGACCGCCTCGTTCGGCGAGCGGTATGAATGCATCAGGGAAGAGGATCCCTCGAGTCGGGTGGCGCCATCGAACAAGCGCCTCGACGCCCTCGATCCGACGTCCAGCTAGATCGGCTTGCGGCTGGTAGTGGAGTACGAGCTGCCCGCTATCGATTGCGGTTCGGAGATCTCCGAGCAGGCTGAGTTCCTCGACGGAACGGTCCTCTTGTCCAGCGTCATAGACAGACATGCCGGTTCCGTTGCGCTTCGAGTAGCGCATCGCCACATCGGCCCGTCTGAGAACTTCAACGGCGCCTTCCAGTTCGGCAGTCACCGGTGTGATCCCAATCGCTGCCTCAACGGCGATCGACACGCCGCAGACCTCGAACCTTGTGAAGTGCAGGCCGTGAAGTATGCGTTCTGCGGTTGCAAGGCCGCCGTCGGGTCCGGGCCGACGAAGGAGCACTGCGAACTCATCGCCGCTGAGTCGCCCGACGCATCCGTCGTCCGACGCTCGTACCTTGATGTTGCCAGCGACGAGCTGGAGCAACCGGTCTCCGGCTTCATGGCCCAGGGTTTCGTTCACCGACCTGAACCGATTGAGCCCGATCATCAACACCGTCGCGCCATCGGGTTGGCTGTCGAGGGTGCATTGAACCTCGTCTTGGAACGTCGGCCAGTTCAACGCGCCAGTCAGGCGATCGTGCCGCGCTCGATGGATGCCTGTCAGCAGCCGTCTCCGCAGCAGGAACAACGCTCCCGCACCGAGGACGATCGAGAGTGCGGCGAGCGCATACAGCTCTCGCGTGGTGTTCGAGATCGACTTGTCGATTCGCGCCCCAGGAATGATCAGTTCGATCAAGCCATCCGTGACGCCATCGGTCCCGGCGTCGTAGGGAACGAAAACGTCACGCACCGGCGGCCCGCCAGCGGACGATTCCACAACCCAGCCCGAAGGTTGCGTCAACCTTGCCTGCTCATCCCCCGACAGTGTGCGGTCCTCGAGCGGTCGATTCGGATCGGCATACACAAGGCGACCGTCGACTCCCCAAATCAACAGACCAACAACTCTGTGCGCTGCGCTCAGCGCGGCGAAATCTGCGTTCAGATCCCCGGTCTCCGCGGCTGTCAATCCTGACTTGCCATCGAAATCGGACTCCGAGATGTTCCTGTGGACGGTCAACGTGGCGACCACTTCGGCCGTACTGACCGCCGACTGCTCGGCTCGCCGCTCCGCATTGTTCAAGAGCGCCGTCAATCCCCACAAACTCCCGATCGCGAAGATCCCGAACACGGTCGTCATCGCCCACCACGAGGTGATCAACCGACGCAACCCGCCAAACGAAAGGTCTCGCCGCTTCACTCGAACACACCGTGTCCAGAACGAGGACCATTCCAACGCGGAGGTGCGGCAGGCTCGGTGGCGTAGGTACCGAGAACCCCCATCGAAACTCATTCCTTTCCGGCAGCCAATAGGTGCACGAGTCGAGAAGTGCCATCGACCTAACGAGATCATCGGCTCCCATTCCACCGTCCTTGAGGAACGACCACCGAAGTTGCCGGCAACGAGACTCGGGCCCATCTCAAACCACGGCGTCAGCGTCGAGCTTGCACGTTCGCGCGTGCTGCGGAACTCGGCTCTTCAGGAGCGCTGAGCAAGAGGCTGGGCAAGAGCACAGAATCATCGCGTGCTCGGCCGGCATCGAACTCGGCATCCACGGCGAAGCGGTCTGGCAAATCGAAGTTGTCGAGCAAATCGAAGTCGCCAGCCAATCGAAGGCGGCTCCGAAGGACCGCCAAACATGCGCGTACTGCGCTTGAGAAATGACCGCGTACCGCGTTCAGGCTTGCTACCGAAACGCGCTGCGGCCATCTCGGCGAATGCCGAGTACTCGAGGGTCACGGAGCGGCTCTGGCTCCGGGGCCACCGTTCGCTCGGTACCCGTTGGAGAGGCCACGCCCGTAGACCGCTGTGAGTATTGCGGGGCGAATATCTCATCCGGTACAGCGGCGCTTCACTGCAGGTGAGACGGAGAGCTGAGGTCACCCGCTGTAGCTCGTGCACATAACGCGCGACGCAGAACTACGAATGGTCGGGTCCGTGGAAGGTCGCGCATCCTCAACACGGGTCAGCATCCCGCTGCGACTGGCAGGTCGGCTCAAGTCGTCGTCGTGTCTGCCGATGTCAACAACGACATGCCGCTGGGCGGTCCATCGTGAGACATCACGGGTGGTCACAACGACAACGAACGGATCTTCATGTTCCTCTCCCGGTCACGTCCCGGTTTCAACGTCGACGCCGACATGGGCGGTCGTCGGCGACTTTCACGCTCACGCTGGGCCGCAGTAGGCGCTGCGCTCGCTGTTGCGGTCGGTGGCGGCGGGATCTGGCGGGCAAGCGCCTCCGGTGCGGAGAACTCCCCAGCGGCGTTTGTGCCTGTCACGCCGTGTCGGCTGTTCGATACTCGCGAGGCGCCGCAAACTGTTGGACTTCGCAGTACACCTCTCGGGCCGTCGGAGACAGCGAGCTTCCAAGTTCGCGGAACGAACGGCAACTGCACCCTTCCCAACGACCTCCAAGCCGTCGTCATGAACGTGACCGCAACAGGAATGGACAAGACGTCATACCTCACGGTCTACCCAGCAGGTGGGGACAAGCCGATCACGTCGAGCGTGAACTGGAACACCGGTGAGCAAGCGATCGCCAACGCTGTCACGTCCGGAGTTTCCGGCACCGGTGAGATCTCGATCTTCAACTACGCCGGCGCCACGAACGTGGTCGCCGACGTCGTCGGTTACTACACGTCGGTGAACTTAGGGAACTACTACACCAAACAGGAAGTTCAACAGTTGATCGCCGCAAACCCAGGCGCGATCGGGCCGGTGGGCCCAGCTGGTCCCCAAGGACAGCCCGGCACTCCAGGACTCCAAGGATCGCAGGGTTCCCAAGGCCCACAGGGTCTCATCGGTCCGGCAGGCGCAGCTGGAGACTCCGTGCTCTCCACCCTTTCGTGCACCTCGAATCAGGTCATCCGTTTCGTCAGCGGCGCCTGGGCATGCAGCGACGACAGCGACATCCTTGCGGGCCTGAACTGCACGGCCAATCAGTCACCGGGCTTCGACGGCACCAACTGGGTGTGCCGCAGCGCACCCATCGTGTCCACGTTGTCTCGTCCTGCGAACAGCTTCTTCTGCTGCGGCGTGGACGATCTGTTCACCGCGCACAGTCCGAACGTCCAGGACGCTGGGTTTTGTGATGATTTCCAATGTCGGATTCGCCTCATCGACGTGCTGGATCACACTGGCTGCAGCGTCGTGTTCACCGGGAACTCGCAAGAAGCCAACGTGCTTGTCACTGTCGCACCGACCTATATCGAACTCGACCACATTTTCGCCGCTGACTCGTCTCAACCGCTGTACGTGACGATCACATGCGTGACCTGACGAAAATGCGTGGACGCGGATCCCCGCGAGCATCGTCATCTCAAGTTCTTGCTGGTTGGCTTGCGGCGGCGACGGCTGACAGACGGTGCTGAGCTGACTCTTCGGCAGCGTGGTGTTTGGTGAGCACTGCCGGTGAACTTCTCGGCGAACGTAACGACTCGGTGCGCGGCTGGCAAGCCTGGGTAAGCGGTCGCAGTCCGTTCCAGTCGAGCCTTGTCATCGCGATTCCACGTTCGACTGGTCAATGGACTCGAGCATCGCTGTGAGCGGCTGCGTCTGGTGTCGATCCGTGGCGACGGTTGCGTACGCTTTGCTCTACGGAACGCGAGACGGTGGCGATGACCGTTGAGCAAGAGGATGCTGTGGGAGACCCCACAAGTCATTGCAATGCTGAAGGCGCGCCCTGCGGATGGTTCGGGAACTCCGCTCGATGAGCTTGCGGACTTCTCTGATTGAGATCGAGCACACAGATCGCCGCGTCAGGTGACCACTCTCGACGACGGTTCGCTGCGGTTCCGGTGATCCGTTATGTGTGGTGCAAGATGAGAACGTCGTGGGGTGGGACGGCGGTTGCGAAATGAGGACCTCGCCGCCCGGTTCGGAGCCCGAGTGCGGACCCAACGCGAAGCCCTCGGACTCTCTCAGGAGGCGTTCGCCGAACTTGCCGGTGTGCACCGCACCTACATCGGTCACCTCGAGCGCGGCGAGACCAGCCCGACGCTCGACACCATCGTTCGCGTCGCACGACCACTCGGTACCGATCCAGGCGACCTGACCCGCGGCATTCGACCTCGCCTGAACCGAAGGCGCGCCACAGCCCGTCTGCGTCGCCGTCACCACTGTCGCAGCGCAGCTCGCCATCCCTGAGAGCGCACGCGCGACCTTCTTTCATTGAGATGCGGCCTTGCCGAGATCGGACGAGGCGTCGGATCTTGCACGACGTATCGGTCGGGTTCAGCGCTCTGCAGCATCCGGCTCGCTCGCAGCGAGTATCGATCCGGGCGTGGCGCCCGGCGCACGGTGCGGTGATCGAGCCATGATTCCGCTCGGGTTTCAGTTCGTCGACAGTCTGTGAACGGTCGCCACTGGCCCGGCGTTCCGCAATTTTTCTTGATGCACGGTTCCAATATGAAGCGAATGATTCGATACGCGGTTGTGGTGATGGCGGCGGCGTTGTTGGTCCCGGCGTTCCGGGTGGTCGCAACAACATCTGATGGTCAGTTCGACGCGATTGGGGCGCTGGTCGGCGGTTCTTCGTTCAACTTGACGGTTGCGGGTCGTGGTGGTGTGCCGGCGTCGGGGGTTGGTTCTGTTGCGTTGAACGTGACGGTGACGAACCCGACGGTCGCAGGATTTCTGACGGTGTGGCCGGCCGGGGCGGATCGCCCGCAGGCGTCGAACCTGAACTTCGTTCCTGGGCAGACGGTGCCGAACATGGTTATTGTCCCGGTCGGCGCGAATGGTCAGGTGTCGATCTTTGCGTCGTCTGGCACGGTCGATGTGATCGTTGATGTACTCGGCTGGTTCCCGACCGGGACCGGGTTCACAGGCCTCACCCCGGCCCGGCTGATGGACACCCGCCTCGCTGCACCGCCACCGACGACCACGTCGGCGCCCTCAACTGCGCCGTCAACCACCGCCACCCCGACGTCGACGACGTCATCCCCCTCAGATATCACGCCCGGCGCGTTCTGCACTCCCGTCGGGGCAGTCGGCACCCACAACGGGCTGACCTATGTGTGTTCAACCACGAACTCTTCCGGCGTCCCGTACGGCGATGGGCGCGCCCGCTGGCGCCAAGGTTGACCTACATCTGCGAGGGGTCGTTCCATTCGCCCAGTTGGATGGCACGACGCGTGGGGACGTAACCCGGGAGCGGCAGGTGCATCCAAAGTTCAACCGACCGGGACCCCACGTTGAGAACCGCTGAACGCCCGTGATCACTATCCATCACGCCGCATCAGCGCTCGGACAACGCGCCTACGTCCCGAGCCGCTAGCGAGAGGGAGTGACTGGAGACGGACAGCAGGAAGGTCTCCCGGTGACAGGCACCGCCGAGCCGTTCTCACCGTCCTCTTACAGATGTCTTATCGGGCGCTCGCCTCCCCGAAGCACCCTCGACGGATGCACTCAGCCGAACGGCGCACCACACTCCTGTCGATCGTCTCACTGGGAGTGGTGCTCACCTTCGCTGCGGCTGCGTGCGGCGGCAGTGGCGGCGCGAGCACGGCGGCACCGCAGGTCGCCTCGCTCGGCTCGGCGACGGCCGGCAGCGACACGGCCTCGTCGACTCCGGTCAACACCCAGGACGCGCTCCTCGCCTACGCGAAGTGCATGCGCGACAACGGCATCGACATGGCCGACCCGACCTTCGACGCGAACGGCAATCCGACGGGAGGCGTCTTCGGCGCCAACTCCGGCGTCGACCGCCAGTCCGAGGAGTTCCAGACCGCGCAGGGCGCGTGTGGGAACCTGCTGCAGGGCGTCACCTTCGGCGGCGGTCAGGGTGGGCGACTGAACCGTGACGCGATCCAGACGTCGCTCAACGACTTCACGGCCTGCCTGCGCGACAACGGGCTCGATGTCGACGACATCACCTTCGGCAACGGCCAAGGCCCAGCCGCCGGCGGCGGTGGGTTCGGCGGGCCTCCCGGCACGGGCGCAACGAGGGGAACGACGCCGGCAGGCGCGACTCCGGCCGATGGCAGCACGCCCCCTGGCGGCGGATTCGGTGGGCCCCCCGGCACGGGCGGCGGGACCGGCGGTGCAGGGTTCGATCCCAGCGCCCGCATCATCGATCGCCTCGGCCTCGATGCGACGGACCCGACGGTGAAGACGGCGATCGCCGCATGCCAGTCGATCCTCGACAGCGCGTTCCAGCCCCAGTCCTCGACCACGACGACTGGCTGAGGCGCGGGCCGTGAGCCGTTCGTTCAACGTTGCGCTGAGCTTCGTCGTCATCCTCGGCGCTGGCGTCGGTGGCGTGGCCTATGCCAAGAGCAAGAACCCAGCCATCCCCGGCGCAGCCGACACCGTCGCCAAGGCCAAGCTGACGACGACCAAGATCCAGCAGAAGGACCTGACGACCTACTCCGAGACCACGGCGACGCTCGGGTTCACGACGTCGGTGACCGTCTCGTCGCCGGTCACGGGCACGATCACGTCCATCGCCAAGACGGGCGACACGATCGACGCTGGCACCGTGGTCGCGACGATCGATGGCAATCCGGTCGTGGCGCTGATCGGCGACGTCCCCGGCTATCGGGATCTCTCGACGACGTCGGCGGACGGTGCCGATGTGCGCGAGCTCGAGGAGAACCTCGTCCTGCTCGGGTTCGATCCGGACCACAAGATCGTCATCGACGAGAGCTACGACGCCGCCACCAAAGCGGCGGTCACACTGTGGGAGGACAGCCTCGGTCTGGACGGCGACGGCAAGGTGCCGCAGAGCCAGATCGTGTACGTCCCCGGCAAGTTGCTCGTCGACACGGTGACGGGCACCGTCGGTGGTGCCGCCAGTTCGGGCTCGGCGCTGCTCACCGGTCGGCAGGAGGAGCGCAAGTACCTCGTCGCCTCGACCGTCGGGCAGGGAAGCGCTGGAACGGGTCGGAACGGAACGGTGAGCACCTTTGCGGCGGCCGGGACCGCAGTGAGCACGGGCACCGTGCTGTTCTGGGAGAGCTACGTGCCGGTCGTGGCCATCGAGGGTGACACCGCGGCGACCCCCGCACTCGATCGCGACCTGAAGATCGGCGTGAGTGACGGCACGGACATCAAGCTGCTCGAAGGGATGCTCGAAGCAGGGGGGTTCGACCCGAGCAAGTCGATGACCGTCGACGACCACTTCGATGCAGCGACCGCGTACGCGGTGGTGCTGTGGCAGGGATCGCTCGGACTGGCACACACCGACGGCGACGTCGTGGTGCACCGCGGCAGCTTCGTGGTCGTGCCCTCAGGCCTGTTCGTCGGATCGTCGATCGTGTCCGACGGAACAGCGCTCGCCTCGGACAGCGTCGTGCTCAGCCTCACCACGGCGGCACGCGAGGTCACCACAACGGCGCCGATCGGCGAGGCGACGTTCGCCGTCGGAGCCACGATCGACGTCGAGTTTCCCGACGGCACCGAGCAGCCGGGCACCGTGGTGGCCGTTGGCAGCGTGGCCACCAACACCTCGAACGTGCCCGGCGCCACCCCGAGCGTCACGATCACGATCCACGTCGACGACATCCCGACGACCGTCGATTCGTTCGTCCAGATCCCGGTGACGCTCCGGGTCGTGTCGGACTCGGTGCCGAAGGCGTTCGTGGTGCCGGTGAGCGGACTGGTCGCGCTCGCCGAGGGGGGATATGCCTTGGAGGTCGTCGACGGCAAGAACGCCGACGGGACCAATGCCACCCATCTGATCGGCGTCTCGACGGGTCTGTTCACCGACGGGTTCGTGTCGGTCACGGGCACAGACGTCAAAGCAGGACTCGACATCGTGGTGCCCTCGTGAGCCGGGCTGGGCGGCGAGGCCTCGCTGCCTCGACGACTGCCGCGACCGGGGCACCGGGAGAGACGAGCAAGACCGTCCCGGCACTGGAGCTCGTCGACGTCGTCAAGGAGTACGCGGGCGACCCGCCGATCCGTGCCCTCGACGGCGTTTCGTTGCGCATCGAGCAGGGCGAGCTCGCCGCGATCGTCGGGCCGTCGGGCTCGGGCAAGTCGACCCTGTTGCACATCATCGGCACACTGGACCGGCCGTCGAGCGGAGTGCTCCGCCTCGCGGGCGTCGAGGCGTCGGGGATGTCCGACAAGCGGCTGTCCGCCGTGCGGTCGCAGTTGATCGGGTTCGTGTTCCAGCAGTTCTTCTTGATCGAAGGCATGTCGGCACTGGACAACGTCGCCAACGGTCTGCTGTACCGAGGCATCCCGCCGACCGAGCGTCGTCGTGCCGCGCGCGAAGCGCTGGAACGGGTCGGTCTCGGGAACCGCGTCGGGCACACGCCCAACCACCTGTCCGGCGGCGAGCGCCAGCGTGTTGCGATCGCCCGCGCGATCGTCAACCGGCCGTCGATCGTGCTGGCCGACGAGCCCACCGGCAACCTCGATTCGAAGGCCGGCGCAGCGGTGATGGAACTGATCCGCGAACTCCACGCCGAGGGTCGCACGATCCTGATCATCACCCACGACCGCGAGCTGGCCGCCTCGCTGCCACGGCGGATCTCCGTGCGCGACGGCGCGATCGAATCCGACGAGCGCGACACCGAACCACCACCCCCGCCCCCACCCCTGCTGGAGCTGGAGGCCGCCCGATGACGGCCACCGTGGAGGAGTCCGCACCTCGTCCACCGTCGGCATCGGCTCCCGACAACGCCAAGCCGGTGGCCGGGTCGCGGTTGCGCCTCGGTGACGTCATCCGTGTCGGGTCGCTCGGCCTGCGCACACGTCGCCTGCGCACCGGCCTGTCGACCCTCGGTGTGGCGATCGGCATCGCCGCGATGGTCGGCGTGCTCGGCCTGTCAGCGTCGTCGCAGGAGGACCTGCAGGCAAAGATCCGTGCCCTCGGCACCAACCTGCTCGAGGTCCTGGCGGGCACGGGCCTCGGTCGCGGTTCGGGCCAGCTGCCCGCCAGCGCCGTCGCAATGGTGAGCCGGATCGGCCCGGTGACCGCGGTCAGCTCCATTGCGACGATCCAGGGCGCGGTCCGCCGCACCGATGCGGTCTCCGAAGGCATCACCAGTGGCATCTCGATCTTCGCCGCCGACCCGGGTCTGCTTGAGACCCTGCACGGCAAGTTGGCCGACGGCCAGTGGCTGGACGCGGCCACCAGCACCTACCCCGCCGTCGTGCTCGGCTCGGTGGCGGCTCAGAAGCTCGGCATCACCAGCGTCGCCGACGAGCTGCGCGTTCGGATCAACGACACCTGGTTCGCCGTCATCGGCATCCTCGAACCGAACACGACCGCAGACGGGCTCGATCGGTCCGCGATCATCGGCATCCCGGCGGCAGGCACGTACCTACTCGACACCGACGTGATCCCGGAGATCATCTACGTCCGCACCGCCAACGGTGCCACGGACGCTGTGCGCGCCGTGCTGTCCAACACGGTGAACCCGGAGACGCCCGACGAGGTCGAGGTGTCCCGGCCGTCCGACGCGCTCGCGGCCGAGGACGCCGCCAGCAATGCCTTCACGTCGCTGTTCCTCGGCCTCGGTGGTGTCGCCCTCCTCGTCGGCGGGATCGGGATCGCCAACGTCATGGTGATCGCGGTGATCGAACGACGAAGCGAGATCGGCCTGCGGCGCGCGCTCGGCGCGACGCGGGCGCACATCCGCCGTCAGTTCCTGACCGAAGCCGTGCTCCTGGCCGGCGCCGGCGGGATCGTCGGCGTAGGTTTGGGCGCAGGCGTGACCGCCATCTACGCACACATCAGGCACTGGCAGGTCGTCGTGCCACCGGTCTCGATCGCAGGCGGGCTTGTCGCCGCCGTCGTGATCGGCGGACTCGCCGGGCTGTACCCGGCGTCGCGCGCGGCGCGGCTGCCACCCACCGAAGCATTGAGGTCGAATTGAGCTCCACCGGACCTCGCCCCGTGTTGCGGACCACCCGCCGACTGCTGCTCGTGCTGATCCTCGCGGCAGGCACGGCGGCTGGTGGGTTCCTCATCACGAGCAAACAACCCGCCAAGAGCGCTGCGGCAGCGCCTGTGTTGAAGACGACGGCGGTCACGTCGGGCGATCTGACCACGACCGAGAAGGTCGACGGCACGTTGGAGATCTCCAGTTCGCTGGTCGTGCTCCACCGGATCGAGGGCCAGGTGAGCAGCGCGACGGCCAACGGCGCGCCGGCCGCGGCGACCGGGGCACAGGGCTCGTCGGCAGCGGGCCTCGCAGCTGCCGTCTCCTCGGTTCGGCTCGCCGGCCTGCTCATCGCCACGGTCGCCGACCTGACCGCCGTCGCGACGCCCTGCCCGGATCCGGCCGATCCGACGACGACCACCACCACCACGACGTTGCCGACCGGTGCATCCGCACCCGCATGCACGCCGGGCGGTGACGGCGAGTCGACCACGCCCTCTACGATCCCGAGCGCAGCGATCCCGACCACAACGATGCTGACGGTGCCGGTCGGCACCGACGATGCCGCCGGCGCCACCACCACCACCACGAGCGTCGGGACCGACGCGACCTCCACGACGACGGCAGGGAGCCGCGGATCCGGCGGCACCTTCGGAGGCGGATCAGGCACCGTTGGCAGTTCCTCGGCAAGCGGTTCCACTGGCAGCGCCTCGTCGTCGTCCTCGTCGAGCGCACGAGTCACCCAGACCGTGACCTCCGTGATCCGCGTCGGGGCGACGGTCGGCCTCGGCGACGTGCTGTACACCGTCGACAGCCAACCGGTGGTCGCGCTGAGCGGCGGGCTACCGGCCTGGCGCTCCCTGTCGACGGCGTCGACGAACGGCCCGGACATCGCCCAGCTCGAGATCAGCCTCGTCTCCCTGGGCTACGACCCTGGCCACACCGTCGTCATCGACGACCACTTCGACTCCCACACCAAGGCGATGGTCGAGCGCTGGCAGACAGGCCTCGGCATCGTCGCGACCGGCAAGGTGCTCCTCGGCTCCGTGGTGTTCCTGCCCAACGCCGGACCGTCCGGGACCACCGTGAGCGCCGTGTCGACGTCCATCGGCAGCACGGTCGGAGACGGCGACGCGATCGTGACCCTCACGACCGACACCCAGGACGTCGTGATCGATGTGCCCGACGGCGACGAGGCGTTCATCGTGCCGGGGCTGTCCGTGCAGCTCGGTACGGGAACTGGAACGGTGAGCCTCCTGCGTTCGATCGATCGCAGCGGCACCGTGGTCGTCGAGGCCGTCATCGTCCCCACCGCGCCGATCGACGGCGCTTCCAACGGTGCGACGGTGAAGGTGACCATCACCACCGACAGCGTGCCCGGTGTGCTGATCGTGCCGGCCGAAGCGTTGCTGTCGAGGCTCGACGGTTCCTACGCGGTGCAGGTGCAGGCGACCCACGGCACGGTGACGTGGCACACCGTGGAGCTGCTCGGGATCAGCGGGAACAAGGTCGCCATTCGGGGCGACGGCGTCGCCGCAGGGACGCTTGTTCTGGTTCCCGTCTAGCCCGAGCCGCAGGCTGCCGGTCGTGCAGTGGGAGCTCGCGGCCGGCAGCACAGCACGCACCTCACAGACTCTGGTGCGCGCAGCGGTACCACGATACGAAAATCGGCAGGAGACTTCTTCCGGCACGGCTCCGGTTCATAACCGATCCAGAACGAATCCTGAAGCGCCCTGGGTCTGATGGAGACGCTGATGTGTCCTCCAGCGAGGCGAACTATTCATAGACGAGTTTCGGCCACCGCCCGTTGACGAAGTTCGACGTCGGCAATGGGCATGCCGGTTCTGGGATGTGATGTCTGCGCTGATGGTCCTTCCATGTGTCGTCAGCGCCGTCGACAGAGCCCTGAGACGATCGGCACGCTCGGAAACTGGCAACTGCCTCCAATCGCCGGCCGCCGCCCGCTTCGCTGCGGCGACCGCTATGCCGACCTCATTCGACCCGCAGAGACCGACGGAGCCGATTGCGTGGTCGGTCGCCGGGTTCACAGAGCGATGGGTCTGCGCTGTCCCGCATACCTCAGTTCGTTGTCAACGAACAGCGCGGGCGCGGACCTCTTGTTCATCTCACTCATCTAGACCACCTCAGGTTCGGCGATGTCGTGACGCAGCCACACTCTCGATCTCGTGACGGCGGGCAGCAGGGACCTATACGGCGGCCAAGAGCCCCTCCGCTTCATGATGCGGCGGACGACTTGGCACGGTGTTCGAGCATGGGGTCGTAGGTACTCGAGTCCTTCTCCCAGCTGGAGAGCTCGGCGCGGCCCACGGCGTGCCAGTGGACTTCGTCGGGTCCATCTGCGATCCGCAACGAGCGCTGAGCCGCGTACAGGCGTGCGAGCGGGGTCCACTCCGATACTCCGGTTGCGCCGTGGATCTGTATCGCATCGTCGATGATCTGGCACACGCGGATGGGGACCATTGCCTTGACGGCACTGACCCACACCCGCGCCTCCGCGTTGCCCAACTCGTCCATCGCCTTTGCCGCGGTGAGGACCATTCGCCGCATCGCTTCGATCTCGATCCGTGCTTTCGCGATCACTTCCGGGTTCTTGCCAAGGTTCGCGATCCGCTTTCCGGAGATCTCCCGTGTGAGACCTCGCTTGACCATCAACTCCAGCGCGCGGTCGGCCGCGCCGGCCGAGCGCATGCAATGGTGGATGCGTCCCGGTCCGAGTCGAACCTGCGAGATCTCGAAGCCGCGGCCCTCGCCGAGCAGGATGTTCGTGTCGGGGACTCGTACGTCCGCGAACCTGAGGTGCATGTGTCCGTACGGAGCGTCGTCCTCGCCGAACACATGCATCGGCCCGATGATCTCCAAACCCGGCGCGTCGATCGGGACGAGGATCTGTGAGTGGCGATTGTGCTGCGCTCCCTCCGAACTTGTCTGCACCATGACGATCAGCACCTTGCAACGCGGGTCTCCGGCCCCGGTCGCGAAGTACCTCTCTCCGTTGATGACCCATTCCTGGCCATCGTTGAATGCACGGCACGCGATGTTCCTCGCGTCGGACGACGCAGCGTCGGGCTCCGTCATCGCAAAGCACGACCGAATCTCACCGGCGAGAAGCGGCGCCAGCCATCGCTCCTTCTGCTCCGGCGACCCCACCCGCTCCAGCACCTCCATGTTGCCCGTGTCG
>JAOBWO010000088.1 GCA_025463415.1 Acidimicrobiales bacterium
GGTAGGTCTCGATGGGCAGGTCGAGGTCGTGGCTGTTGTCGATCAACGATGCGTCGTGTATCCCGTTGATCATGGTTTGGAGGTCGATCACGATGATGATCTCGGCCCGATCAGCGGGCCAGAACGGGCCGTCATTGACGCGCCCGTCATCCGCGACACCGGCGGAAGCCGTCGCCGGATCCCGAGTTCCTGCGGCCGCAGCGATCCCACCGTTGATCAGGGCGATCAGGGCGAGGGCGCGGAGGTGGTCCTGTCGTCGCTCACCCGTCGGACAGGTCTCTGGTACCCCGGAGTGGAACAGGGCTTCGACGGCTGCTTCGATCCTGCCGGCCAAGAGCAGGCCGGTTTCGGGGTCGAACTCGCCGCGCAGGCGCAGCATCCCGGTGAGCGGATCAGTCGACCACCACAACCCGTTGGCCATCTTCTGCTTCCACAACCGCTCGACACCCTCAGATCTGTCGAGGCGGGCGATCTCGTGGCGCAGGAACCGGTCGAACTGCTCCGGCGTCAACGAAGCCGCCACCGACGCAAGCCGTGCCCCGTCGGCGGTGAGGCGTTCCCGGTCCGCCGGCGACAACCGGGCCAACGCCGCGCTCAACACGTCGACGTGATCACCCGACACCCGTCCCGCACCCAACGCGGTCTCGACCTCAGGGACTGCACCCATTGTCGATGCCCGCTTCGACGAACGATCCGCACCCCGCCGCGACGACTTCGCTGCGGCGGCGACATCGGCGTCGGGGAACATCGACGGACACTCCTCAGCGAGTGAGTTCAACCGGCGAGTCAACTGTGCGTGACGTACATCCTTCCAACCCTGCAACCGGCCCAACACGGCAAGCTCGGCCTGCACCGCCGGGCGATCCAAGCTGTCGACATCGACAGACGCGCATCCGAGGACCTCCCCGAACAACACCCCCAGATCGACATCCCCAACCATGCCCTACATCATGAACAAGGGGTGCTACACAGTTCCCACAACGCCGCGACCAGGGACGATGGGCTCTCAGGTCAAGGCAGTTGGACCCGAGGTACGCGGCCATGCGATGTCCGTCGCAACCTTGGCCACGACGATCGCGGCCACGAGGCACAGGCTGGCGACCAGTCCGATCTCGCCGGCCAGGGCACCGGCCGTCGCAACCAGCACTGCGGACCCGTACGAGACGAAGTCGCTTCTGTGGTGGCTGCCGTGCAGCAATGGCCGCATGAGCGCGAGCAGGAGCAGTGCGGCAGCGACGGGCAGCGAGATGGCAAGCGCCTGACCGAGCGTCGACAACGCGCGGGCGCCGTGTGTGTCGTGCTTCGCGGCGAGCTCGGCCACCAGAGCGATGCCGGCGCCCATCGCGGCGATCGACGCGAACAGGAAGTAGTGGCCGTAGCCCCACACCCAAGAGAGATGTCGACGCTCGCGCAGCATCTCGTCGGCCCGCAGACCGAAGTACGTCCACCAGAGTCCGAACATCGCGATCAGTCCGGCACCGGCGATCACCATCAGGCGCGCCGAGATGCCGCCGGACCCGATCGCAGAGTCGACCGCAACGAAGGCGGACAGGATGCACTCGCCGAGGACGATGATCGTGAACAGGCCGTAGCGCTCGGCGATGTGCTCGGGATGCCACGTGGTCATCCCGTCGCGACGCTCGGCCCAGAACGGCCCGGCGAGCTCCACCAGCACCAGGAACACGAAGCTCGCGTAGCCCCATGAGAGGGGCAGCGACAGCCGCACGATCCATCCCGTCTGGGTGACGACCAGCGCGACCACGTATCGCAGCGGCGTGCGTCGCCCGCCCGGATCCTGCGCAGCGGCGCGCAGCCACTGCGCGGTGAGCGCGAGCCGCATCACGATGTACCCGATGGTGATGGTCGTGAAGTTGCCGTCGAACGCGCCGCGAACGCCAGCCGCCAGCACGAGCACGCCGGCGATCTGCAGCAAGGTCAGCAATCGGTACGGTACGTCGTCGGTGTCGTACGCGGACGCGAACCACGTGAAGTTCAGCCACGCCCACCAGATCGCGAAGAACACTGTGACGTAGCCGGCGATCGAGTGCCGGACGTGGTCGCCGGCCAAGCCCGCGTGCAGCTGCGCCGCAGCCTGCGAGACCGCGACGACGAAGCACAGGTCGAACAGCAGCTCGAGTGGTGTCGACGCGCGATGCTCCTCGTCCGGATCGCGGCTGCGCATCGTCCGGACGATCGGAACGCTCACAGCCACTGCAGCTCGTCGGGCGGAGGAGGTGTTGCTGCGCCGCTGCGACGTGCAGCCCACTCGACGAGTGACGGCAGGATGGCCGCGAGCTCACGACCTGACTCGGTGAGGTCGTAGACGAACCTCCGTGGACGTTGCGAGTAGAGCGTCGCGGCCAGCAACCCCTGGCGCTCCATCCGTCGCAACCGGTCGATGAGGATGTTCGGTGCGATCCCGCCGAGGTCTGTCACGAGATCACCGAACCGGCGCGGCCCGTCGGTCAGCGCGCCGAGCGTCAGCAGCACCCACCGGTCGCCGGCGACCTCCACGGCCTCTTGCAGCAACGGGTCAGGCATCGCCCCAGTCTCGCGTTCTCGGAGCGAGGATCGGATGATCGGTTGCGCCCCGACACGATCGGCGTATAGTGAGTTGCAAATCACAAGTAACTACCCAGAACAGGGAGATCGCTGATGTCGTCAACCACGTCAACCACATCCACGTCCACCACCGGCGCACTTGAAGAGATCGAGCGGGCCATCGCGGCCATCGGTGCGGCGGCGTCATCGGCCGTCGTCAGCGTCGGCCGCAACGGCCGCGGCACCGGGTTCGTCGTCGCGCCCGACCGTGTGCTGACGAGCGCACACAACCTTCGTGATCAGACCGTGTCCATCACGTTCGCGGACAGCCGCACCGAGCAGGGTTCGGTGCATGCCGTCGACGGCGATGGCGATCTCGTCGTCATCGACGTGCCGACCGCCGAGGTCGCGCCACTCTCGTTCGCCGAGTCGCTGCCGACGTTGGGCGCCGCCGTGGTGGCGATCGGCCGTGGTGGCCACCGCACCCGGACGACGCTCGGGTTCGTGAGCGGGCTCGACCGCGCCTTCCACGGGCCTCGCGGTCGTGTCGTGCAGGGCAGCCTCGAGCACACGGCACCGCTGGCTCGTGGCTCCTCCGGTGGTCCCGTGTTCGACGTCGCTGGCGCTGTCGTCGGGATCAACACGCACCGCATCGGCGACGGCTTCTACCTCGCTCGGCCTGCGGACGCGAGTCTGCAGGCACGCATCGCCGAGCTCGTCGCCGGCCACTCGGTGCAGCGTCGCACGCTCGGCATCGCGGTCGCGCCCCCCGACGTCGCGGCGCAGCTACGTCAGGCGGTCGGCCTCGTTCAGCGCGACGGCGTGCTGGTGCGTGCGATCGACGAGTCGGGTCCGGCCGGACGCGCTGGAGTCCTCGCTGGCGACCTCATCGTGCGCCTCGGTTCGACCGACATTCCCGGCATCGACGATCTCCAGAACGCACTCGCTGCGCTCACCGACGACACGGTCGAGCTCGCCCTCGTCCGTGGCGCGGACGAGGTGGTCGTGACGGTCACCTTCACGGACCCGTCCTGAGCGGTTCCCCCGAGCGCGCTTGCAGAAGTTTGCAGCAACCAGCGCGCTCTGGGGGGACGGCAGTTGCGCGGAACCACTCGGTGGGGGCGAGACCCGGCTCAGTGGGGGACGGGGGTGCCGGCGATGACGACCTGGTCGAGAACGGGGGCTCCGACCGCGAGGCAGATCTCCTCGGGATGGGGGCAGTCGACGATGATCAGGTCGCCGCGCTTGCCGACGTCGAGCGAGCCGCACGTCGCCTGGCGGCCGAGGCTGTAGGCGGCGTTCAGCGTCGCGCCGACGATCACCTCGCCGGGGGTCATCCGGAACCACGGTGCCGCGGTGGCCAGGGTGTTCAGCAGCGAGGTCGCGTGGATCGACGAGCAGTAGTCCGTCGCGATCGCGAGGGGTACCTGCTGGTCGATGAACAGGCGCGCGTTCGCGCGCCGATCGGTCATGTAGATCAGCTCGGCGATCGGCAGCAACACCGCCACCGTGTCCGTGGCGCCGACGTCGACGATCTCGGCGTCGGGCGTGTACGTCAGGTGCTCCGCAGAGATCGCTCCGCCCTGCACGGCCGTGCGCCAGCCCTCGGATGCCTTCCACGCGTCGGCATGGACCCGCACGCGCAGCCCGAGCTGATCGCTGCGGCGGATCAGCTGCAAGGCCTGAGCCGGCGTGAAGAAGCCGTCCTCCACCGTGACGTCCTGGAACTCGGCGAGCCCCTGGGCAACAACCGCCGGCAGCATTTCGGTGTCGATCAGATCGGTGTAGTCGACGCCCCGCTGCACGGCGTCGTCGCCGAGGTCGCCGGCGACCTCGCTGTAGCGCGGCACGACGTGCGCGCCCAGGAAGGTGATCGCGAGTTGCATCGGGGTCGATGCCCGCGAGACCTCGAGCAGGCGCAGAGCGCGCAGCTCCTCGGCAACGGTCAGGCCGTAGCCGGACTTGACCTCGAGCGTCGTCACCCCGCCGGCCAGCACGCGCGCATACGCGGTGGCGAGCCGCTGCAGCAGGGTCGCGTCGTCGGCAGCGCGGGTGGCCACGACACTGCGCCAGATGCCTCCACCTTTGGCGGCTACCTCGGCCAGGCTCGCGCCGCCGAGCCGCTCGGCGTACTCGTCGTGACGCTCGCCGTCGAAGATCGGATGGCTGTGGCACTCCACCAGGCCTGGCAGCACGGTGCGCCCACGCGCGTCGATCATCGGCACGTCGTGGTCGTGATGCTCGGACATCACGCTGTGGGTGTCGCCCACCGCGACGATCACACCACCGCGGATCGCGATCGCGCCGTCGGTGATGATGTCGAGCTCGCCCTGTGTTGCGCCGCGGCGTGCGGCTCCCGAGTCGCGCACCTGCGCCAACGCGGCAGCGTGGACGATGTTGAGGTCGCCCGCGCTCATCGGCACCACTCCCGGATCATCGCCTCGTAGACGTCGACCGCCTGGAGGTACTGCGCCTCGAGCACGTACTCGTCGGGGAAGTTGTACGGCGGGTCGCCGGGGCCGAAGTTGACGCCAGGCACCCCGAAGTCCTTCAGCGCGACGACGTCGCACCAGAACGGGACGCCCTGGTACAACGGGTCGGTGCCCGTGACCGAGCGCACTGCGGCATCGAGCGCCTCGACGACGGGCGCGTGGGCGTCGATCTCGTAGGCGTGGCGCGGGCCGGACAACCAGTGCTCGCTGAACTCGACCACGGCGTCGATGCGCGGGTCGACCTCCAGCCGAACCCGTTCGACCATCGCCTCCACGCGAGCCTTGACGTCGTACGGGTCCTGGCTCGGCAGCAGTCGGATGTCGAGGCTGATCGTGCAGCGATCGGGCACCTGGTTGTGCTTGGTGCCGCCGACGATGGTGCCGATGTTGAGAATCGGCCCGCCCGGCAGCAGCGCGTGCGGTTCGTACGGCAGCTCGGACTCGAGCCGGCGCAGACCGGCCAGGATCGGCTCCATCGTCTCGATCGCGTTGAGCCCGAGGTGCTTGTACGTCGTGTGCGCCTGCTTGCCGCGCGTCGTGATCGTGAGGTAGGCCGCGCCGCGATGGGCGATGCCGATCGTGTTGCTCGACGGCTCGCAGTCGACGGCAGCATCGCCGACGAAACCGGCTGCGCACAGCGAGCGCGTGCCGACACCGCCTTCGAAGTGGCACGAGACACCTTGGAAGACCACGTCGCCGGCCGGCCGCTGGCCACTCAGCGCGAGGCGGCGCACCGCGGCCAACGCAGCGGCGGTGCCGGCCTTCATGTCGGCGATGCCGGCGCCGTACACGCGGGCGCCATCCGGGCCGTCCTCCACCGCTGATGCGAACGGATCGCGGGTCCAGTCGTTGCTCAGCTCGTAGATGTCGAGGTGGCCGTTGAGCACGAGCGACCTACCGCCACCGGTGCCGCGCAGCCGTGCACCCACCGACGGCCGGCCGGGCATCGACTCGACGAGCTGCACCTCGTCGCAGCCCCAGGAGCGCAGCTCGTCGGCGAGGTGCTCGGCGAGCTCGCGTTCGCGCCCCCAGATGGAGTCGATCGAGCAGACGTCGATCAGCAGTTGGGTGTCGGGGTGCACCGGTGCGCCCATCAGGCTCCGGCGCTCGACTGGTCGAACGGGGTGGAGCCGCCGCGCGCCTTCTTCGCGGAGAAGCCCTTGCCGAGCGCGAGCTCGGCGAGGCGTTGCACGTACAGGTCGTCTCGGAAGTGGAGCGTGAAGGTCCGTGCGTCGCGCATCATCTGGCCGAGTGGATAGCGCTCGTGCGCAGCGCGCGCACCGACGATGTCGAACCCCTCGTACGGGATCGAGAGGACAGCGGCCTTGCACAGGTGCATGGTGCGCACCGCATCGGCCTCGGCAGCATCGAAGTCGTCGCCGCGATCGAGCCGCGCTGCGGCGGCCGTCAGCCCGGAGCGGGCGGCATACAGCTGAGCGTCCATCCGCCCGAGCCGCACCTTGACCGCTTCGGAGTCGCGCAGGTCGGGACGGTCCTTGACGTACTCGCAGATGAAGTCGAACGCTGCCTGCGCGGCACCGAGGTGGTTGGACGCGTACGCGCACGAGAACGTGCGCGGATCGTTCTCGATCCAGCCGCCGGGCTCACCGACGAGGTTGAAGTCGGGCACGAACACGTCGTTGAACTTGATCCCACACGACACGGTGGAGCGCATGCCGAGCATCTCCCAGTCGTCGATCATCTCGACGCCCGGGGAGTCCTTCGGCACCACGGCGAACACCATGCGCGATGCATAGGGCGCGTCACCTTCGACAGCGCACCAGACCATCAGGTACTTGGCGATCGCGGAGACCGACGTGAAGGCCTTTCGTGCATTGAGCCGGTAGCCGCCGTCGACCTTCTGCAGCTCGGCGTCGAGGTTCTCGGCGCCGTTCTCGTAGATGTGAGCCTCCGAACCGAGCGAGGCGCAGAACGCACTGCCGACGATGTCGGGCATGAAGTGGGCGCGCTGCTCGGGGGTCGAGTGCCACGCGATGATGCCTGACGCGTGGTTGTGCACCTGCAGCAACTGCGCTGTGTTCGAGTCCCAGTAGGCGAGGCGCTCGAGGATGCGGTAGAGGCCGCTGAAGTTGCCCGGCATCCAATATCCGAAGCCACCATCCTCGACGGGAACGCAGAGGCGGTTGAGCCCGGCAGCGGTCGCCTCGGCGAAGTTCTCGAACGGGAACGTCGACGTGCGGTCGAGCTCGCGCATCCTGCTGCGGAAGGTGGGGCCGAGCTCGTCGACCCTGCGCAACAGCTCCTCGGTGTCGGGGATCTGGGTGGCTTGCGTCTCGGTTCTTGCGTCCGTCATGGTCATCGCGATCCTCATCGTGTCGTCGTGATCGATGAAAACCGTAGCCTCGTCGATCCCATAGAGTTCGCCTATGTCCTCGCTGAACCTCCGCCAGATCCGGTACGTCGTCGCGATGGCTGATGCGGGCAGCATCTCGGCCGCAGCGCGCACGCTTGAGGTGTCGCAGCCGACCCTGTCGAGCAGCCTGCGCGAGCTCGAGCAGTCGCTGGGCGTGTCGCTGTTCGTCCGGTCGCCGGGCCGGCCGCTCACTGTGACAGCCGAGGGGCGGGTGCTGCTCCCCGAGATCCGGCGTCTCGCCGCGCATGCCGACGACGTCGCCCAGCGCGCGTCCAGCTTGGCTGCGCCGACGACCGGCACGGTACGGATCGGCTCGTTGGTCACCGTGGCGCCGGTCGTCGTGCCGCCCCTCGTGCGTGAGTTCCGCACCGATCAACCCGACGCCGCGGTCACCGTGACCACGGCCGATCAGCAGGCGCTCCTGGCCGGTCTCGACAACGGTGACCTCCACATGGCGTTGACGTACGACCTCGACATCGACGAGGGCGTCGACTTCGTGCCGATCGCGCAGGTCGCGCCGAAGGTGCTGCTGTCGTCGGCCCACCCGCTCGCCGCTCGCCGTTCGGTGCAGCTTGCAGCGCTCGCGGACGAGCCGTTCGTCCTGCTCGACCTCCCGGTGAGCAGCGACTACTTCCAGGCCGTGTTCCTCGCGGCTGGGGTCAGCATGCGCCCGTCGATGCGGTGCACTGATCTCAGCTTCGTGCGCGGTCTGGTGGCCGAGCAGCTGGGCTACTCCGTGGTCAACTTGGTGCCGTCACAACGTGGCGATGACGGACTTTCCTATGTCTCCATCGACGGTCCGGTGCCGCGACTGCAGCTCGGGCTGGCGATGGCCAACCGCACACTGCCCGCCGCCGCGCAGGAGTTCGCCGCGCTGGTGCGTCATCGACTGCCCAAGCTGCTCGCGACGCGCACCGGGCGGCGGGGCTGACCGCGTCGGCGAGGCGAGACGCGATCCGTCAGCGGCAGAGCGCGTCGATCAGACGTGGCAGGAAGGTCAGACAGGCCTGGAGCTGTTCGATGGACACGTGCTCGTCGGGACGGTGCGCGACGCCGATGTCGCCGGGGCCGCAGATGACGACCGGCGCGTCGATCGCAGCGGCGAAGAGACCGCCCTCCGTGCCGAACCCGACCGGAACGCTCTGGCCGCGGTCGGCGAGGCGCTCGACGACAGCGACAACGGCCGCGGAGCGGTCGGTCATCAGCGCCGGGTAGCGCGTGATCTCCTCGATCACGATGCCGCCACCGACGTCCACCAGTGCGAGGCGTTCCTCATCGACCGCCGCCCAGACCGGCGCGAGCAGCCCATCGGGATCGAACGCAGTCGTGTGGCGCAGCTCGAACGTCATCTCACACCGCTTCGCCAACACGTTGAGCGCGGTCCCGCCATGGATCGTGCCGACGTTCACGCTCACATCGGCAGAGGGCTCGCCGGAGGCATCGCGAATGGCCGTGGCGCGGTGCGGCCGGGCGACCGACTCCAGCGCAGCGATCACCCTGGACGTCGCGCCGATCGCGCTGGGAAGGAACGGGGACAGGCTCGAGTGAGCGGCCTGCGCGGTGAAGGCGAGCCGGTAGGCGACCTTGCCGAGGTGGGCGTGACGCGGTCGCATCAGCGTCGGCTCCCCGATCATCACCAGGTCCGGGCGGACGGTCCGATGTCGCTCCCCGTCGGCCAGCTGGTCGAGCAGGCTGCGCACGCCGACGCAGCCGACCTCTTCGTCGTAGGACAGCGCGATGTGCACTGGCCGGACGAGCGCCGACGCGTCGATCACTTCGATGGTCGCCAGCACGCACGCGATGAAGCCCTTCATGTCGGCGGTGCCGCGCCCGGCGACGCTGCGACCCGCATCGAGGTCGACCTCGGTCAACGCGTACGCCGGCGTCGCCCAACCGTCGCCGGCGGCCACGACATCGGTGTGTCCGGACAGCAGCAGGCCGCCTGGACCGTCCGGCCCGGCGGTCGCGAGCAGGTTGGCGCGGCCCGGGTCACCGTCGATGATCGCCACGGCCGCCCCGAAGGTGCGGAGGTGGTCGGCGACCCACTCGATCAGCTCGCGGTTGGACGTGCGGCTCTCGGTCGGCATCGCCACCAGCTCAGCGAGCAGCTCCAACGCCCGATCGACCCTGGCCGGACCGAGATCTCCGAGGCGTTCGCGCTGCACTGGGTGAATGTACCCCGGGCTGCGGACGGCCTGCTCGGACGTGGCGCGCGGGCGGCCGTCGCCGTGCTGAGTAGTCGGGGCGGGGCGAATGAGCACCCGGTGCTCACGCCATGGCTGCTGTTCAGTGGTCCAGTAGGACCATGAACACCTCCGCCAACGATGTGAGCGCCCTCCGCGCCCGCGACATCGCCCTGGTCCGGCTCCTGCTCGGCGGCGCGCGATGAGCGAGGCACGCCGGGTCGAGGCGGTCCGCTGGGCCATACTGTTCCGATCACAGCGGCGCCCATCCCCTTCATCGCGACATCGGGCCCGATCGGCTCCTGGCCGTGCATCGGCCGCGCCCAGATCGTGTCGCGCATCGTCGCTTCCGTCGGTGCACCCGGATCGGGCGGCTCCCGCTCGTCGTCACGGGTCGGTGCTGCCCTCGTGCGGGGTCCGCTCGGCGGTGGGAAGACCAGGCTCGTCGACGAAGTCGTCATCTCGCTGGACGCCAAGGGACGAACCGTGCGGCGCATCGTCGCCACATCCGCGACCTCGTCTGTGCCGTTCGGAGCGGTCGCTCATCTCCTGCCCGTCGGCGCTCGAGACAGTGCAGACCCGCTCATGTTGATCGCCTCGCTCCGCGACGTTCTGGCCGGCGAAGGGGAGCAGCGGCCGGTGCTCGTCATCGACGACGCGCCTCTGCTCGACGTCGCGACCGCCGGTGTCATCGCCACCCTGGCCGGCGCGGGCGTGGTCCACGTCGTCGCCTCGGCCCGCGATGACGAACCCCTGCCTGATCCACTCGTCGATGTGCTGCTCGGTGACGGCGCGTTCGGCGTCGCGCTCGGGGCACTCACCGAGGACGACATCGACACGCTGCTGCACCTCGTGCTCGGTGGGCCCGTTGACGGCGCCGTGCTCCTGTCCATGCGCGACCGCAGCGAGGGCAATCCACTTTTCCTCCGCGAGCTCACCAGGAGCGCGCTCGATTCCGGGGCCCTCGCCGAAGTCGGAGGTGTGTGGCGACTGCGCGGCGATGCACCCGGGTCGACTCGGCTGCGCGAGGTCGTCGAGAGCCGTCTCGATGTCGTCGCGCCACTCACCCGTCCGGCGCTCGAGCTGCTCGCGTTGTGCGATCTCGCCGATCTCGACGAGTTGGAAGCGATGGTCGGCCTCGAGGCGCTCGTCGAGCTTGAAGCGCGCGGTCTGGTGCGCATCGTCTCCCGCGGCAGCCGCCAGTTCGCGACGCTCGGTCATCCGCTCCACGGTGAGGCGATCCGGATGGCGCTCCCCGCGATGCGCTCACGGCTGCTGCTCCGCGGTCACGTCAAGTGGGTCGAAGATCACTCCTCGCTCCAGGGCGACGACGCGCTGCAGCTGGCCATCTGGCGCCTCGACGCAGGCCTGCCGACTGACCTCGACAGCCTCCTGCGCGGCGCGCAGCTGGCGGCGGCGCTGCACGACTCGCGCAGCGTCGTGCGCGTCGCCGGTCCGCTGTTCGCCCAGCGACCGACCTCGGAAAGCGGCTGGCTGCTCGCCGACGCGCTGTTCCAGACCGGCCAGATGATCGAGTCGTTCACGATCATCGATCAGGCGATGGTCCTCGACGGACCCTCGCACTACCGGGTCGACCTCGCCGTCGTGCGCGCGACGATCCTCCTCTGGGGGCTCGGCGACTCGGATGCGGCGCTGACCACACTGCAGAACCTGCGCAGCGATGCGCGGATGAACGACGACGACCATGCCCGGCTCAGCGCCGAATACGCATCGGTGCTCGTCAACGCCGGCCGGCCGGCCGAGGCGCGGCAGCTGCTCGAGTCAGCCGCTCGCAGCGCCCAGCTCCGTCTGCAGCTCGGCGCGGCGACCTCCTATGCCGAGGTGCTGGCCATGGCGGGCCACACCGCGGAGGCGATCGCCACCGGCGACCGCGCCATCGCGACGCGACCGCACGAGGGCATCAGCGGCGTCGCGGGCGTGGACGCAGTACGTGTCGCCAAGACGTTCGCGCTCATCGAACAGGGCTCCCTCGCGGCAGCGATCGAGCTCGCCGAGGGCGAGTACGAGCGCGCCGTGGCCGCTCACCGTCCGCTGAGCCAGTACTGGTTCACGCTCCTGATGGGCCGCGCCCACCTCTGCGCCGGCGCGGCGAGCTCTGCGCTCCGCGCCTTCACCAGCGCGCGGGCGCTCGGCATGGATGCCGGGCTGGCCGGTCCGACCCGCCCGGCCGTGGTCGGTGCGGTCGTCGCGCATGCGCTCCTGCAGAGCTCCGCCGCCGCTGACGCCGCGCTCGCGCAGTGCGACGCGTTGCCGCCGTTCGAGTTCATGGGCCCGGAGCGCCACCTCGCCGTCGCCTGGGCGGCCGTGGCACGCGGTGACCTGGTCGGCGCGCGCGAGGTGCTGCTCGAAGGAGCCGGACCCGCTGCCGAGACGGGCCACGTGACGAGCGCGATCTGGATGCTGCACGACGTCGCCCGGCTGGGCCGTCCCGGCGACGTGCTCGAGACGATCGCCGAGCTGGCCGAAGGCAGCGACTCCGAGCTCGTGCGGGTCCGCGTCCTCCATGTGCGCGCTCTCGTCGATCGTGACGTCGTCGAGCTCACCCGAGCCGCCGACGGGTTCGAGGCGATGGGGGCCAACCTGCTCGCAGCCGAGGCCGCCGTGGCCGCCTCCGATCTGGCCCGCGAGCGCGGCGATCAACGCGCTGCGGCGGCATTGACCGTTCGCGCCGAGCGACTGGCTGCTCTGTGCGAAGGCGCGAGCTCGCCGTCGCTCGTGGTCGCGAGCGGCGTCGTCGATCCCCTCACCGATCGAGAACGCGAGATCGCGTTCCTCGCCGCCAGCGAGCTCACCAGTCGTGAGATCGCCGACCAGTTGTTCCTGTCGTACCGCACGGTCAACAACCACCTGCAGCACATCTACGACAAGCTCGGCATCCGGGGACGTTCGGAGCTACGTCACGCGCTCGGCCTCGGCCAAGACTGAGCCATGGACAACCACAACATCGCTCTGGTGCAGGCCACGTTCCACGCGGTCGTGCCGGTGGCCGACGAGTTCTCGGCCGCCTTCTATGCCCATCTGTTCGAGCTCGATCCGTCGTTGCGGTGGATGTTCTCGGACGATCTCACCCTCCAGCGGATGAAGCTGGTGGACGAGCTCACCGCGATCGTCGAAACGGTCGGACGCCTTCCCGTGCTGGTGGCGAGAACCACCGAGCTCGGCCGTCGCCACGTCGACTACGGCGTGGAACCGCACCACTACGACCTGGTCCTCGATGCGCTCATGCACGCGTTCGGCGTGTGCATCCCGGATCGGATGACCCCAGAAGCGGTCGTATCGTGGCGCCGCGCCTACAACCTCGTTGCCGAGACGATGCTCTACGGCGCGGCACACGGGTCCGCTCCGGTCTGAGCGCGGCCGTGCGTTTCACGAGGATGCCCATTCGCGACCATCGCACCTGAGTATGGTTCCGCGTCTATGAGCACTCCTGCACCACCACCATCAGGCAACACCGGCATCGAGATCACGGCGAGCTTCTTCGTTCTCGCCTTCATCCTCAACTTCTTCAAGCCGGTCTTCACGATCGACGGTGTGGCGTCCAAGCAGTCGTGGCGCAAGCCGACGTTCATGCCGACGTCGCCCGGACAGCACCAGGTCCAGGTCCACTTCCCGTACCTGCTCATGAAGACGTGCGGCAAGGCCAACACCACCGTTGACGTCGCCCCCGGCCAGGTCGTCAAGCTGGCCTACAAGGCTCCGTGGATCCTCTTCCTCGGCGGCAAGCTCAAGACCGTCGCCTGATCTCGTCCCGCCCTGTGCGCGCTGACTAGCTTGGCCCCGCTCGGGCGGCCAGGCCGGCAGCCGAGCGAGCACGAGGGGGAGCGGATGAACAGGTTCGATGGGCGACGCATCATCGTCACGGGCGGCGGCTCTGGCATCGGCCAGGGCACCGTGAAGCGGCTCCTGGCCGAAGGCGGCACGGTGCACGCGCTCGATGTGAACACGGCGGGTCTGGCCGTCACGACGGACGCGGCCGTCGCTGACGGCAACGCCGAGCGTCTCACCACGGGCACGCTCGACATCTCCGACGAGGCCGCAGTCGGCACCCAGGTCGCCGCTGCGGTCGAACACCTCGGCGGGCTCGACGTGCTCGTCAACGCGGCAGGGATCATGCGCGTGTCGCACACCCTCGACTGCTCCCTCGAGATGTGGAACCAGGTCATCAACGTCAACCTGACTGGCACGTTCCTGATGACCCGCGCCGCGCTGCCGGCACTGCTGGCGACCGGCCGTGGCGTGGTGGTCAACTTCAGCTCGACCTCCGCGACCTTCGCCCATCCGTACATGGCGGCGTACGCGGCCAGCAAGGGTGGCGTCGACTCGCTGACCCACACCTTGGCCGTCGAATACGCGAAGGAGGGTCTGCGCGCAGTGGCCGTCGCACCCGGCGGCATCACCAGCGGGATCACCGAAGACGCCGGACGGATGATCCCCAAGGACGCGGACTGGTCGCTGTTCTCGAAGATGAACGCCATCGTCTCCTCCGGGTTCGGCGAGCCCGCCGACGTCGCCTCCGTCATCGCGATGCTCGCCAGCGACGACGGCCGCTGGATCACCGCGACCTCTGTCCGGATCGACGGCGGCGCCCACGGATAGGGGGTTCGCAGCCGTCAGTGGTTCGCGAGGTGGTTCGCTGACGTCCGGCGTTCGCCTCCTCGCACGGCACTTCGCTGACGCTCCGGCCTACCGCTCGTCGGTCGAACCCCGGACGTCTGCTCACAGGCAGGGCGGCGAACCCCCGGACGTCTGCTCACTGCAGGGCGGTCATGCTCCGCCGTCGCTGACGCTCCGGGCCTGCTGTCGCTGCGGGCCGTAGACGCTCCGGTCCCCTTGGCGCTGCGGGCCCCTTTGTGAATCTCCACGTGATGAAACTCCAGCCACCCCCCGGGACTCAAGCCACCCATGGTGTGGAAGCGTCCCTCCCGGCGGGACGATTCTGGTCCATGGGTGGCACGCGTCCCAGGGGGAGTTTCGTCACGTGGAGATTCACAAAGGGCGGGGCAGGACGAGTGGGCGGAGGAGCCGCGCCGGCCAGACCCGGCCTATGAGAGCGGCCGCCGAAGATGGAAGCCGGCCGCAACATCGCCCCCGTCATTGCCGGGTTGCCCGTCAGGGCTGGGGTTCTGCCTCATCGCTGAGGTTTGCGCGTGAGGCGCTGGCGCGACGGGAGGTCTACTTCTTGGCGAGCATGACGTCGGCGCCGAGGACGGGTTCGAGGAACGGGCCGAAGTTGGGGCCGCGGCGGAGTCCGTGACCGCCGTCGACGGCGATCGCGACGCCGGTGATCCACCGTGAGTCGGGGCCGATCAGGAATCGGGCGAGCGCGGCGACGTCTTCGGGTTCGCCGACGTCGCCCATCGGGGTCTGGGTGATGTAGCTGTCGTAGACGGGGCTGTCACGTGGGATGCCGGCCATGATCTCGGTCGAGATGAAGCCCGGGCGGATCGCGTTGAAGCGCACGTTGACGGCGCCGTACTCGTCGGCGGCGTTGCGCATCATCTGCTCGATGCCGGCCTTCGACACCGTGTAGGCGCCGAAGTACGGATGCGTCACATAGCCGGCGATCGACGACATGCCGACGAACGAGCCACCACCCGCCGCGACCAGATGGGGGACGGAGTGCTTGATGCACAGCATCGTGCCGACGACGTTGAGGTGCAGCGTCTCGATGAACTGCTCGGTCTGGGTGAGGTGGTAGGGCCCCATCCCACGCGAGCCACCGGCGTTGGCGACGACGCCGTCCAGAGCTCCCGTGGGCTCGAGCGCGCCGGCGACCATCCTCTGGACGTCGTCCTCCTTGGTCACGTCGCCGACCACGTAGCGGGCGCTGCCGCCATGCCCGCTGGCCTCGGCGGCAGCTGAGATCGCGGCGACGGCCGACGCGAGCGATGCCTCGGTGCGACCCGAGATCGTCACCGCGGCCCCGTCGGTGGCCAGGCGGAGCGCGCACGCCGTGCCGATGCCGGTGCCACCGCCGGTGACCAGGATTGCGCTGCCTTCGAGGCCGCCCGTCAGAACAGTGTGCTTCGTCATGCCGGCCGACGGTAGTCCGCAGTCGCGGTTCGGCATGATACGAAAGGCACCGACCGAGCACGAGAGGATCGCGATGAGCAACAACTGGGGACGATGGGGCGACGACGATCAGCGGGGCACGCTGAACCTGATCACGCCCGAAGCCGTCAAGGCATCCGCGCTGCGGCGACGCACCGGCAAGGTCTACTCCCTGTCGATCCAGCTCAGCCAGGCAACCGTTCCAGCCGTGCACGACCGTCCGCTGATCGAGCGCTACACGCTCTCGTCGTTCGCCGACATCGGCCGCGTGCCACCGTTCTTCGAGATCGGCGAGGGGGTCGGCGCCAACGAAGACGTGATCGTCATGCCCAGTCACGTCGGAACGCACATGGACGCGCTCTCGCACGTCGCGTCCGAGCACACGATGTACAACAACACACCCGTCGGCACGTTCACGCCAAGGGGCGGCGCGGCCCGGCTGGGCATCGAGAACACGGGCAGCTTCGCCGGCCCGGCCAAGCTGCTCGACGTCGCCGGCCACGTGCAGGCCACCACCGGCGAGCCGATGTCGATGAGCACCAGCATCGGCGGCGAGCTGTTGCAGGCATGCGCCGACGCGCAGGGCACCACGATCGATGCGGGCGACATCCTGCTGGTCCGCACCGGGTGGATCGAGCACCGCAACAAGCACCTCCCGCCGGAGCAGGCATGGATGCAGGCCGGTCTCGGCATCGACTCCGTCGAATTCATCCGTGATCACGGGATCAGCGCTGTCGGCAGCGACAACTCGGCGATCGAGCCGATCCCGTTCGACGACAACAAGTTCCTCATCGTGCACATCGAGTTGTTGCAGCAGCTGGGCGTCACGCTCATCGAGCACCTCTGGCTCGCCGATCTCGCCGCCGACGAGTGCTACGACATCCTCTTGGCGGTCGGGGGACTGCTCGTCACCGGAGCCACCGGCTCGCCGGTGAACCCGATCGCGATCGGCTGAACGGACCTCCACAAAACGGTCGGGAAGGCCTCCGGCGCGGGCCCGACGCACATTCGAGACCGACCGGGAAGTATTTCTGACGCGGCGTCAGATCCGTGTTACGGTGCCCGCACCAACACTGGATCTCGGGGGGGATTTCATGCGTCGTACTGGTCACCGCTTTGCGGCCGTTCTCGTGACGTTTGCGTTCATTGCCACTGCATGTGGCAAGGACCGCGAGTCGGCGTCCACGGCTGCGCCGACCACCACCACCACCGCTGCTGCGGCCACCACCGCCGCGCCGGAAACCTCTGCGGCGCCGGAGACGAGCGCGGCGTCGACGGACACCACGCCGGCGTCGGAGGCGACCGACAGCACCACGGCACCCACTGCGGCCGACACGACGTTGCCACCGGAGACCACCACCACGTTGCCCGCCGCCGACATGTTCGGTGATGCGCCTTGGCCGTGCAGCGCCGGCGACGGCAACAACGCAGACGACGGCAGCGAGGTCGGCGTCACCAAGGACGGCATTCAGATCGCGACCGGCGACGACGCCGGCTACTCGGGCTCGCCCGGTCTCAACAGCGAGATGACCGACGCGATGAAGGCCGCCGTCGCCAAGTGCAACGAGCTCGGCGGCATCAACGGGCGCCAGATCACGCTGAAGTACTACGACGCTGCGCTGTTCAACGTCGGCCCGGCGATCCAGCAAGCATGCGACGACCAGAACTTCTTCCTCGTCGGTGAGGGCTGGGCGTTCGACTCCAACCAGGAGGAGACCCGCCTCGGCTGCGGCCTGCCGGCGGTGCCGACGTACGCGACGAGCGCAGCCTTCGCGCACGGCAAGGATGTGTTCGCCTCGTTGCCGACGCCATCGGACGAGACGCCCGTCGGGCTCTATGTGCAGTTCGCGAAGCTGTTCCCGGATGCGGTCACCAAAGCAGCCGCGCTGGTCGGTGCGTTCGCCGCGACCCAGGAGTCACGGAACCGAGCGATCGCAGGGTCTGAGCAGTTCGGGTGGACGTGGGTGTCCAAGACCATCGAGTACAACCCTGTCGGCGAGGCCGACTGGACGCCGTTCGTGAAGCAGATCCAAGACTCCGGCGCAGGTGTCGTCTACTGGTCGGGAACCTGCCTGCCGAGCCTGCAGCTCTTCATGCAGGCGGCCAAGGCGAACGGGCTGAACATCCCCGTGCTGACGGAGGCCAACCACTACGCATCGGTCTGCGCACAGGCGAACGCGGATGGCGCGATGGACAACGTGTACGTGCGTGTGGCGACGATCCCCTTCGAGGAGGCCGACGTCAACAAGGCCACGCAGGACTACCTCGACCTCATCCAGAAGTACGGCGGCAAGACATCGCTGTTGGCAACGACGACCGTTTCATCCTTCCTGCTGTGGGCACAGTCCGCCTCGGCGTGTGGCGCCACACTGACCCGGGCGTGCACGCTCGACAACCTCAAGAACACGCACTCGTGGACCGGTCACGGTCTGCATGCCGAGTCCGATCCGGGCGGTAACCATCCCTCGTCGTGCAGTGCGCTGCTCAAGCTCGAGGGCACGAAGTACGTCCGGGTCGTGCCCGAGGCCCGGGGCACGTTCGAGTGTGAGGCCGGGTGGATCGCGAAGATCAACACGCCGGCACTCGAGGCCGCCAAGCTCGATGCCAACCGCATCTCACAGCAGTTCGCGACAGGGGGCTGACCAGCAGGATCGAGCTCAAACCGCATGAAATGGGGTTTCTGACGCTCCGTCATTTTCTGACGGAGCGTCAGAAACTGCTACCGTCCTCCCGACCTCAAGCGATCGGGAGATCTTGGCATGCGAAAAACACGAGTTCGATTCATGGCCGCGGGGATGGCACTGGCCCTCGTCGCGACTGCCTGTGGCAAGGACCGGAGCGCGACTTCCGCGTCCACGACGACCCCCGCGACCGCCGCCGCTCCTGCTGTCACGACCGGAGCCAGCACCGCGGGCACAACGGCGGCGAGCACCGTCGAGACGACCGGTGCCAGCACGGCGGAGACCACGGCTGACTCCACTGCCGGCTCCACCACCGGCTCGACCGCTGACAGCACGGCGACGTCATCAGCGGACACCACTGCGTCGACAGACGCAGCCGCCAGCGGCCCGATGTTCGGCGACGCGCCCTGGCCATGTGGCGCCGGCGACGGCGCCAACACCGACGACGGCAGCGAGGTCGGCGTCACCAAGGACGCCATCCAGATCGCCAGCGGTGACGATGCCGGCTACGCAGGGTCACCCGGTCTCAGCCACCAGGTGACGGACGCGATGAAGGCGCTCGTCGCGAAGTGCAACGACCTCGGCGGCATCAACGGTCGCACGATCGATCTCAAGTACTACGACGCGGCGCTCTTCAACGTCGGCCCGGCGATCCAGGCGGCGTGCGACGACAAGAACTTCTTCCTCGTCGGGGAGGCGTGGGCGTTCGACTCCAACCAGGAGGAGATCCGCCTCGGTTGCGGCCTCCCGGCCGTGCCGACGTACTCGGTCAGCGCGGCGTTCGCGATGGGCAAGGACGTCTTCCAGGGCACGCCGAACCCGGCCGACCAGACGCCGGCCGGCGTGTTCGCGATGACAGCGACGGCACTGCCGGAAGCAGTGAAGAGCGTCGGCACGCTCGCCGCCGGCTTCTCGGCCACACAGGAGACGCGCGACAAGGTGGTCGAGGCCGCGCCGAAGTTCGGCTGGGGCTTCTCGGAGACCACGCTCGAGTACAACCCGGTCGGCGAGAGCGACTGGACGCCGTTCGTCAAGCAGCTCCAGGACGCCGGCTCCACGGCCGTGTCGTTCTCCGGCACGTGCCTGCCCAACCTCCAGCTGTTCGCCCAGACGGCGAAGGCCAACGGACTCGACGTGCCGATCTTCGGCGACTCGAACTTCTACGAGGCCCAGTGCGCGGCGGCGAACACCGACGGCGCACTCGACAACCTCTACACCCGCATGGCGTTCATCCCGTTCGAGGAGGCCGACGTCAACCCGGCCACCCAGGACTACCTCGACCTGATCACGGCTGCGGGCGGCGACACGGCGCTGCTCGGCGCGCAGACGACGTCGTCGTTCCTCCTGTGGGCCACGGCTGCCTCGGAGTGCGGTGACACGTTGACTCGGGCGTGCACGCTCGCCAACCTCAAGGCGATCCACAGCTGGACCGGTCACGGACTCCACGCCGAGACGGACCCGGGCGACAACCATCCGCCGTCATGCAACGTCTTGATGCGGATGCAGGGCACCACCTACGTGCGCGTCGCCCCGGCGAAGCCGGGCACGTTCCAGTGCGACCCCTCGTGGATCGCGCCGATCACGAGCACGGCCGGGCTGCTGGCGGCGAAGGTCGACGCGGACCGCATCTCCCAGCAGTTCACCGGAGGCTGACCTTCCGGTTCCCGCGGCGTGGATCGTCGCGGGAACGTCGGAAGACAGCCGTGTTCCGCCTTGATCGGAGTCGTCAGAAATCAGACTGGTTCTGATTTCTGACGACTCGTCAGATCCTGTTATGGTGACTCGACCACATGGTTGTCCGGGGGGATTCGTTGATGCTTCACAGCGGGGGTAGCTGAGCGCGTGCAAGACTTTCTCGCTTACACCGTGCTCGGGCTCTGCCTCGGGTCCGTCTACGCAATCGCCGCCACGGGGCTGGTGGTCACGTACTCGACCTCTGGCGTCTTCAACTTCGCTCACGGGGCCGTTGCCACGTTCAGCGCGCTGATCTTCTGGCAGCTGCGCTTCGACTGGGGCGTCCCGGCTCCGATCGCGATCTTCCTGACGATCTTCGTCTTCGCACCTGCCATCGGCGTGATCCTGGAGACGGTGGTCATTCGCGGGCTCCGCGGCACCAGTGAGGTCACCAGATTGGTCACACCGATCGCCGTGCTGCTCGGCGTCAACGGCGCCGCGACCTGGATCTGGTTCCGCAGCGGCAGCCGGAACATCGTCCCCAAGAAGTTCTTCGGCGGCAGCAACATCAAGATCCTCGGCCAGGCCGTGTTCTATCACCAGCTGATCGGTGTCGCCCTCGCGGTCATCATCGCCGGGGCGCTCTACGTGCTGCTGTACCGCACGCGCACCGGGGTGACGATGCGCGCCACGGTGGACGACCGCACCCTGCTCATGCTCAACGGCGGACGCCCCGACCGGGTGAGCGTGACGAGCTGGGCGATCGGCGCCTCGCTGGCCGGCCTCGCCGGCGTGCTGCTCTCGCCGCAGCAGGGCGCGCTGCAGATCTTCGCGCTGACCCTGTTGATCTTCGATGCCTATCCCGCGGCGATTGCCGGCCGACTGCGCAGCGTTCCGCTGACCTACATCGGCGCGATGGTGCTCGGCCTGTCCAAGCTGTACTTCGACTGGATCTCCGACGCCGGCCAGAAGTGGCTCGCGCTGCGCAACATGCGCAATGCGATCCCGGCGCTGTTGCTCTTCGCTGCCTTGCTCCTGCTGCCCCAGGACCGCCTCCGCGGGGCCATCGTCACGCGAACTCGAGAACGTTTCCACGTACCGTCGATGAAACAGGCCGTCGCGTGGGGTGGTGTGCTCGTCGCGGTCATCTACATGCTGCAGAAGTTGATGTCCGGTTCCGCTGTCATCAGCCTGGCCGACGGCATGGCCCTGTCGCTGCTGGCGATCTCCCTGGTGCTGCTCACCGGCTACGCGGGCGAGATCAACCTGGCCATCTTCACCTTCGCCGGCATCGCACTGATCGCGGCATGGCAGTTCGACGTGGGTCCGCACGGCCTCGCTACGAAGACCTCGCTCTCGGTCCCGGCGATCCTGCTGGCCGTCTGCGTGTGCGCGATCGTCGGCGGCCTGATCGCCCTGCCGGCGTTGCGACTGCGCGGCCTCTACCTGGGTCTCGCGACGTTTGCATTCGGAATCGTCGTCTACCAACTCGTGTTCTTGCAGACGGCGCCGCTGAAGGGGAACATCTTCGGCTGGCACTTCACGATCAACCTCTACTCGACCGGTTCGCTGACGATGCCGAGGCCGCACTGGTTCGGCATCAACTTCAACGATCAGCGCAACTTCTTGATGCTGATGACGGTCACCTTCGCAGTCATCGGGATCGGCCTGATCGCTCTGCGCCGCAGCGCCTACGGGCGAATGGTCGTGGCGATGAAGGACAGCCCAGCAGCGTGCGCGACGCTGGGCCTGAACGTCACCCGGCTGAAGCTCGGCGTGTTCATGCTCTCGTCCGGCATCTCCGGCCTCGGTGGCCTGATGTGGGCCTGCCAGCACCGCACGCTGCCGAACAACAACGGCTTCGACGGCTTCAGCAGCCTCACCCTGTTCATGATCGCCGTCGTCGGTGGCATCGGCTACGTCAGCGGCGCACTGCTGGCCGGCATCTTCCTCGCCGTGCTCAGCGTCGTGGGGCCGAACGTGCTCAACAAGCTGGGCACGGACTACCCGACGCTGCACTGGCTGTTCGTGTCGGTGCTCGGCAACTTCACCAAGTTCGTCGGACCGGCCCTGGTCGGCATCGGCCTCGGCAAGAACCCCAGCGGCATCGCCCAGCAGGTGATGGACGGCTTCCGGCCGTTCAAGCGCACACCAGCCGCAGCCGGTGTGTGGGCCGCAGGGGTAGTCGGGCTGTGGTTCCTCGCCTGGCGCGACGTGATCGGCAACTGGACGTTCGCGATGATCCTGATCGCGTCGGCCGTCGTCGTGCCGTTCATCATCAAGGCGATCTACGCCGACCGCTTCCACGACGAGGAGCTGGCCGTGCACGGCGAGGCCCTCGACCACATCGGACTCGGTCGCGCGTTCCGCGCGTCCGATCGAGCCTCGCTCGACAACGCCCTGGGCATCCTGTCCCCCAACCCGCTGGTGAGCAGCGTGTCAGACGGAGGGCACCATGTCACTTCTTGAATGTCGTGGTGTCGGGATGAAGTTCGGCGGCGCAGCTGCGTTGACCGGCGTCGACGTCGTGGCCACAGCCAACGCGATCACCGGCTTGATCGGGCCGAACGGTGCCGGCAAGACGACGCTGTTCAACTGCGTCACCGGCCTGCTGGAGCCGACATCGGGTGTGGTCCTGCTCGACGGCGACGACATCACCTCACTGCCTCCGTTCAAGCGTGCCCGCCGCGGTGTTGCCCGCACGTTCCAGCGGCTGGAGCTGTTCACGTCGCTGACGGTGCGCGAGAACATCCAGGTCGCCGGCGAGATCCGCAACCGGTGGAGCCGCAAGGACCGCAACGACGCCAAGGCCGAGTGCGACCGGGTCATCGAGCTGCTCGGCATCACCCACCTCGCCGACCGAGAGGTGACCGAGATCCCCACCGGCATGGCCCGCCGAGTGGAGATGGGCCGCGCCCTGATGACCCGGCCACGCATCCTGCTGCTCGACGAGCCCGCGTCCGGCCAGG
>JAOBWO010000093.1 GCA_025463415.1 Acidimicrobiales bacterium
CTGGCCCTGTTCTACCACTCGAACGCCAAGCCCCCGGGCGTGGTCGGACTGGCGAAGGTGACGGCAGTGAACGTCGTCGACCCCACCCAGTTCGAGGAGACGTCGCACTACTACGACGCGACGAGCATGCGCGAGGCCCCGCGCTGGATGACCGTCAAGTTCGGCTTCGTCGAGAAGTTCCCCAACCTGATCAGCCTCGACGAGCTCAAGGAGAAGTTCTCCGGCGAGGACCTGATGGTGGTCCGCAAGGGCATGCGCTTGTCGGTCACACCCGTCGACGACGCGATCGCCGACGAGATCATCCTCCTCGCCCGCGAGAAGCGTTGAACGCCGCGGCGTCGGTTCGCTTCGACGGCCAGGTCGTCGTCGTCACCGGCGCCGGACGGGGCATCGGGCGCGAGCACGCGCTGCTCCTCGGCAGCCGCGGCGCGACCGTGGTGGTCAACGACATCGTGGCCAAGCACGCCGAACGCACTGCCGGCGACATCGTCGCGGCCGGCGGGACAGCGAGCGCGATCAGCCGGTCGATCTCCGATCCCGCCGACGCAGCAGCGGTCGTCACCGACGCGCACGATCGGTACGGACGAGTGGATGCCGTGCTCAACAACGCCGGCAACGGTGGGCCCACCGGCCCGATCGACGACATCGACGACGAGACGTTGCACAAGATCGTCGACTCGCACCTGCTCGGCTCGTTCTACACCGCACGCGCGGCCTGGCCGATGATGGTCGCCCAGGGTGGCGGGCGGATCGTGTTCACCTCGTCGGGCAGCGCGATGGGTGCCGCCGGCTCGGCTGCGTACTCGATGGCCAAGGCCGGGCTCTGGGGGCTGACCCGTGCGCTCGCGATCGACGGCGCCGAGCATCGCATCATCGTCAACGCGATCTCGCCGATGGGCTACACCTACGGCGCCTCGCTGAACCCGAACGAGGACACCCGACAGTGGATGGAGACCACGATGCCGCCCGAGCTTTGCTCCCCCGCTGCAGTCCTGCTCTGCCATCCGGATGCACCGTGCACCGGCGAGATCATCAGCAGCGCCGGCGGGCGGGTGGCGCGCGTCGCGACGGTGGGTGTCCCGGGCGCTGATCTGGGGCGGACGATCACTGTCGAAGCGGTGCGGGACCGATGGCTCGAAGTCGTTGCGATGGATGGCGCTCGACCGTTGATGATGAGCCGCGACGAGCTCTCGTTCTTCTCCGGGGATCGAGCGTTCTGACCCGCGACGTGCTGTAACGATTCGTCCCGTCGGGCTAACTTCCCGAGCATGAGCTTGGATCGAACTGCCCCGACCACCCGTGCCCTGACCTTCGCAGCTGCCGCCGCGTTCGTCCTGATCGCTGCTGGGTGCAGCTCCGGCACGACGACCGCGCCGACCACCACGGCGGCGAAGGCGACCTCCACGAGCGCCGCTGCCCCGACGACCGGTGCGCCGGAGCCCTCCGACTCGACATCCCCGGCGACGGAGGCCACCACGGCCCCGACAGAGGCGACGACTGCGACGACTGCGACGACTGCGACCAGCGACTCGACGGCCGCCTCATCCGAAGCAACGGTCGACACGGTGGCTGCTGGAGGCGACGCATCGGTGCCGGTCTGGGAGCAAACGGCGGTGGCGCATCGCGGCGCGAACGGCAAGACCTTCACGATCGACTGCACGTCGGCCGGCACACCGGGCACGATTTGGGGCACCGAGACGTACACCGACGACTCGTCGATCTGCACCGCCGCCGTGCACGTCGGGCTGATCACCGTCGCCAAGGGCGGCAAGGTCAGCTACGAGATCGCCGCCGGCACCGACACCTATCCGGGCATGGACGGCAACGGCATCACGTCCTCCCAGTACGGCGCGTGGCCCGGCAGCTTCGTGTTCCCCGACGCACCTCCCGGATCGGGCACCTTCACACCCAGCACCGAAACGTGGGACGAGAACATCTCCAACGGCACCTCCGTCGTCGGCGACAAGCTCGCCGTCGACTGCTCGACCGATGGGCACCTCGGCAACGTGTGGGGCACGGGCACCTACACGAGCGACTCGTCGATCTGCACCGCGGCCGTCCTCGAGGGCCTCGTCACCGTCGACAAGGGGGGTGTCGTCGTGGTCGAGGTGACTGCCGGTCAGGACTCGTACACGGGCAGCACCAAGAACGGCGTCACCTCGAGCGACTACGGATCCTGGGCGCTCAGCTTCACGTTCCCCAAGGACCAGACACCGCCGGCCAAGACCGCCGGCGACACCTCCACCACGCCGACCACCTGACCGTCGGCACGCCGAGTCCAGCGGGTCAGTCCAGGGGACCGGCCGAGCGGATCAGTCCGTCGGAGCGGGGGTCCGGCGACGGACGACGACGAGGCAGCCAAACCCGAGCAGCAGCAGGGTGAGACCCTGGAGGATGCCATCCGTGCTGTCCCAGCCCGTCGATGCGATCACGTTCCCGGAGGCATCGGTGATCGGCGTCGCGCTCGCGAACGAGGTGCTGGGTGTGGAGTAGGGCGAGTACACGGTGGTCGTCGTCGCAGACGAGTCGACCGAGATCGCGCCGAGCGATGCAAACGTGATCGTCTCTCGGCTACCGACGTGGTTCGACGGCTGGTACAGCACGAGTGAGTGCTGCCCGGTGTAGTTGGCCGGCAGCACGACGGTGATCGCGATGGTTCCGAAGTCGTCGGCCACCGAGGATCCGAGCAGGACCGGTTCCGACGCGATGTAGAGCTGACCGACGCCGAACGCGGGGAAGTCGGTGGCTCGCACGGTCACCTGCTGGCCGGCCGTCGGCGAGGCCGGGGCACCGAGATCGGCCAGCGGCATCGCCATCACGTCGTTCTCGGTGATCGGCGCGGTGCTGGCCGCACTCGTGGTCCCGGTCGAGGACGTGGTCGTGGTGGCATCGGACAGGGCGACGTTGTTGCGGGTCGGGGTGCTGCCGTCTGCCACCGCCGTGGACGTGGTCACGACCGCCGGTGCGTCGAGGGTCCGGTTGCCGGCGCCGGGCGCAGCGGTCGGCGTCGAGTCGGTGGTGATCGTCGCCGGCACGGTGGTGCTGGTGCTGGTCGTTGCCGAGGTGGTGGTCGTGGAGTTCGAGATGCTCGTCGACGTGCTGGTGGTGGACGTCGAGGACGTCGACGTCGTCGACGTCGTGGAGAGGGGCGACGCGAAGCTGCGCACCGGGCGGACGCCCGACAACGACGACTTGGCGGCGTGTTGCAGCTGACCCGTGGCCACGTCGATCGTGAGCGCGTGGGTGGCGTCGAGCTGAGTCGACGACCACAGCGTCGTGCCGAAGGCGCCCATCGCAGTTCCGTCGGTTTCGGCGCGGATCAGGATCAGGGCGAGCTCGTCGGCGCTGGGCAGGTACCAGTCACTCGCAGTCGAGGTCGAAGAGGCGAGGGCGTAGGTGGAGGCATTGTCCTCCGTCGGCGATGCGGCCAGCACGGATTGCGTATCGCCTTGACCGGAGCCGATGAGCGAGGCGTCGGCCGCAGTGATGTCGCTCGTGGTGGTGCTCCACGCGCGGCTCACCTGTGCCGCCACCGGGGCGACCTCGAGGACGTCGAACGGCAAGGCGGCCTGCTGCTCTGCGGTGAGGGCGACGCTGATCGTGTGCGGCGAGCACGCGGTGCTGTCGGCGACGCAGGCCGGGGTCGTATCGGGCTCGACGCGTGAGGCGGAGAAGGGCCCCTGGCCCTTGACGAAGAAGACGATGCCGCCGCCGGGACCGACGTCTCCGAGCGAGCAGACGCCGCCATCAGCGCAGGTGGCGGCTGGATCTGCGGAAGCTGCGCCGCTGGTGGTCATCCAGCCGGCAGCGGCCAGTACGATCATTCCTGCGGTCAGCGCGACGCGGGCGCGGCGGCGTGACCGACGAGGGTCGGTGCGGTCGAACCGTGGGCAGACATCTCCGGTCATGCTCCTGGTATCGGCCGTTTTCGCCGAACCTCAACCGGAACTCTGTCACGTCTCTGTGGAGTACCACCCGGAGACGTCGGTCAGCAGCTGTCCACCCGTCTGCGTGTAGATGTCGAAACCCGTCGCTGACACCGGGATGATCGCAGCGTTGGCGATCGTCTGGCCGGTGGAGTCGGCGTTCACGGCAGACGAATCACCCGGGTGCAGCGAGCCTGCCGGTGCGGTCTGGACGAAGCCCGGCCCGGCGGCGTCGGTGATCGTGACGTTCGCGGCGATCGCAGCCACTCCCGTCGACGGCAACCCGAACCGGCCGCCGACCGGCACGGTGATCGTGGCCCCCGCTGCGGGCGCTGCGCCGCTGTAACCGACTGCGCTGCCGGCGCGGCTGTCCAGCAAGCGTCCGGGCGACACGGGCACGAACAGGCCCGCGGTTGCCCGGGGCGCACTCGAATCCGTGATGTACCCGGCGACGTCGACCACCAGGTTGGTGCCCGACTGCGAGTAGATGTCGACCGATCCATCCGAGCCGACCGGCACCACCACCTGGTTGGCGATGGTCTCACCGATGCGTTCGAGGTTCAGGTTCGAGGACGCGCCCGGGGTCAACCGGCCGGCCGGTGCGATCTGCACGAAACCCGGGCCGGAGGCGTCCGTGGCCGTGAGGTTCAGCACGGCGGCCTCGACGCCGGTCGTGGGCACTCCCCCCTTGCCCGTGACTGCCACGCGCGTCGTGGAGGCGGCTCCTGGTTTTGCACCGCTGAAGTTGACGGCAGACCCACTCCGCGTGTCGAAGATGCGCGTCGGTGCCAGCGGGGCGAGCCGCCCCGGCCCGACGGAACCGATCGCCGGCGCGTAGTAGCCGGCGACATCGACGATCAGATGCGCGGATGGTTGGGTGTGCACGGTGATGGAGCCGTCTGACCCGATCGGCACGATCGCCGAGTTGGCGATCGTCTGCCCGACGCGTTCGACGTTCAGCGTCGACGACGACCCGGCCGTGCCGCTGCCCGTCGGGAACGCCTGCACGAATCCCGGCGACGCGGCCTCCGTTGCCGTCAGGTTGAGCACAACTGCGGTCGCGCCGACCGGGACGCCACCACGCCCGGTCACCGGAACCCTGATGTCGGCATTGGCTGCGGGCTTCGCACCCGAGTAGCCGACGGAGCTGTCCGGACGGCTGTCGAAGATGCGCGTCGGCGTCAGCGGCATGTACTGCGATGCGTCGGCGGGGACCGGTGTCAGGTCACCCGCGAAGGTGTTGACCGCGGCGTCACGGCTGCTGAGGTGAGGCAAGTTGTAGCGAGCCTCGATGGTCGCGAGGATCGACGTGGTGTCGTACTGCGTGTGGTCGACGCCGCCGACGGGCAGCAGCGGCGAGAGCACCAGCGCGGGCACGCGAGTGCCCGGTCCCCATCGATCGGACACGCCTGCCCCGGTCGGCGGCGAGACGTGGTCCCACTGACCGCCGAACTCGTCGTAGGTCACGATGATCATCGTGCTGCTTCCCTGCGGCCCGTTCTCGATCGCCTTGATCGTGTCGATCAGGTGGGCCTGGCTCAACGGCGTGCTGGTCGACCCGGGATGCTCGTCCTCGTTGCCATTCGGCTTGACGAAGCTGACCGGCTTCAGGTTGCCGGTCTTGGCAGCTGTCAGGAACTCCTCCTCGTCACGCAGGTGAGCCGTTCGCGCAGCGGTGCCCGGCGCGTAGTTGGCGAAGTACACGAAGGGTTGGTGGTGGTAGCCGAAGCTCGCGGAGGCGCAGAGGGGGTAGGTCGCGCCGCCGTGCGTTGCCGGGTCCGAACAGGTCGGGCCGGCGCCGTTGGTCCACCCGGGGGCGTTGACATCGCCGGCCGCGTTGCTCCAACCGCCCGCATACCATGCCCAGTCCACGTTGGCCGTCGACAGCTCGTCGCCGATGTTGCTCGACGTCAGCGCCGGCAGCGTCGTTCCACCGCCGGTCGGCTGGTAGAAGGGTTGGATCGTGTTGATCGCGTAGTCACCGCAGGCTGTTGTCGCAGCCGACTTGCACGTGCCGTCGAGGTTCTTGTCCACCGTCAGCGCGCCGTCCTTGAGCCCGCTGGCCGGGTGGAGCGGAGTGCTGGCCGGGCTGCCATCGGCGCCGATCACGCTGTGCAGATCAGCCCCGCCGCCGGAATGGTCGGCTCCGGCGAACACCGGCGACTGCGCGGCGATCAGCCACTGGTGATTGAGGAACGATCCGCCGAACGCGCCCTGGAAGTAGTTGTCGGCGACGACGTACCTCGGCGCGCCGGCACCGGTGAGGTACTGGTACAGCGGCAGCTTGAGCGTGTCGTAGTGGCCCATCGTCAGCCCGACCGCATCGCTGCCCGTCACGTACCGGTTCTGGCGGCCGTTGTTGGTCTGGTACTGCTCGTTGTAGAAGCGGTGGACGAGATCGGATGTGCAACCGCCGGTCGTCGCGCCGGGGCTGTTCTTGATGACGCCGTTCGGACACGTCTTGTCCGTCGCGGCGATGTAGTCGTCGATGGTGAACGGGGCGTTGACGAACGCACTCGTGGTCGCCGGCGAGGTCGATGTGTCCGTGCACTTCGCCGTGAGCGGTGGTGTGGTGAGGTTGGGGTTGAGCTGCGGCAGGCACGCCAGAGGCTGGCCGTTGACGCCGACCTGCACCGTGTGCGCGGCGTCCGCCGAGGAGAGACCGTTCACCCCGGGCCAGCTGCCGAACAGGTTGTCGAAGCTGTGGTTCTCCTCGTAGATCACCACGATGTGCTGCACGGCGTTCAGCCCCGTGGCGGGGCCGACCTCCACCGTCCCGGCGATCGCAGCGGCCGGTACGGTCGCCGCCGCAGAGGCGAGAACCGCTCCGGCGACAGCCAGTCTGAGTGCCCATCGTTGCGCCATGATCGCCCCTTCGTTCCGCCCCGGCCGAGCGTAGACGACGTGCGGACGGTCGGCGTGAGACGAGGCATGACCGCCCCGGAGCGTTCCCGTCTCGGCCGACGGGTCAGGTTGCTCACCGTGACAACCCAGCCACGCGCCCGGCGAGATGGACATGTCCCCGTCGGCGGCGGGTGGCCGCCGCAGCCGAACCCACGGCCCGCCCCCATTCATTGCGGGTTCCGGGCCCAAGCCCCACGGGGTCGGGTGAGCGGTCGAGGAATTCGCTCAGGCTGCGGCGCCCACCCGCCCGTCTCCGGCGACTTGTCCATCTCGCCAGGCGGGTGGCCGGGTTGTCACGCTGACAACGTGGCCACCCGCCCACCGAAACGGGAACGCTCCCGGCGGACACCCAGCCTGCCCGCAGCGCACGCCGAACCAACCGACCGATCCGACGGCGGAACCAGTGGGGCGGGTGGGTATCGAACCCACGACCCAGGGATTATGAGATGTATCCAGGGGCGATTCGTGGCAATGCTCGACACAACAGACCACGTCGAGCCACTGTCGACACGGACGAGGAGGCACCTGTCGCAGCGTTTCGTCCCACCTTGTCCCACGCAGCAACCAACTGTGTGAGGCGCGCTGAGTTCGGCGGAGGGTCTCCACCAGACCCATGAGCTTCAGAGATCTGTCGATCCTCGCGCCAGCTCGCTGGGCGATATACCCTGCCGTGAACCTTTGGCGCGGCTGTGCGCGCTCGGAGAATTGGATCGGGATATGGACCTTCCGCTCGCGTTGCGGACTGCGATCGAGTCAGGGCGTGCAACACTTTTTCTTGGCGCTGGTATCGGCCACAATGTTGTCGGACCAGATGGACGAAGCGCGCCCACCGGCAACGAACTCGCTCTCGAGCTCGCCGATCGCTTCGGCATCGATGCGGGATCGAGCCCCACCCTGCCCGCCATCGCTCAGCTGGTCAGCCAGCGGCACGATCGGCAATCGCTTGAGCAGTTCCTTCGACAGCGTTTCGCGGACCTTGAGCCCGACGACGATCTCGTGTGGCTCCTGACGAGACGATGGAGAGCAATTTTCACTACGAATTATGATCGAGTAATTCAGCGTTGCTATGAGCTAATTAAACGGCCAGCACAGCGGCCCGTTACCATCAGCTCATCTGCGGATATAATTGACTACAACTCCCGTTTC
>JAOBWO010000111.1 GCA_025463415.1 Acidimicrobiales bacterium
CCGCTACGTTGCTCGTGACCGGGTGCGCGGCGCCGCGGTCGGCGATCGTGGGGGTTGCGATGACGAACTGGAACTTTGCCCGGATCTTTTCGGCGGTCGCGGCGCGCGTGCCCGATCGTCCCTGCCAGATCCAAGGCGATCGCGTCGTCAGCTGGCGCGAATTCGACCAGCGCACCACCTCGCTGGCGGCGGATCTTCTCGCCCACGGGGTGAGTCAGCAGGGCAAGCTGGCGTGCTACCTCTACAACGGTCCGGAGTACATGGAGACCATGACGGCGGCCTTCAAGGCGCAGATGGCTCCGGTCAACACGAACTACCGCTACGGCCCGGACGAGATCGTCTACCTGTTCGACAACGCTGATGCCGAAGCCGTGGTGTTCCACGCTGCGTTCAGCGACATCGTCGAGCAGATCCGACCGCTGCTGCCGAAGGTCCGTCGCTGGTACGCGGTGGCCGACGAGACCGGTCCCCGGCCGGACTGGGCAAGCTCGTACGAGGCTGTCGCCGCCGCAGAGTTCCACATCACGCCCGGCCGGGTCGACCCCTCCGGAGACGATCTGCTGTTGCTCTACACCGGCGGGACCACCGGGATGCCCAAGGGCGTGATGTGGCGGCAGGACGATCTGTTCAACGTGCTCGGCGCGGGCGGCAGCCCGATCACGGGCGTGCCGCCGGCGGAGAACATCGAGGAGCTCGTCGCTCGACTCGACCCCTCGCAACCGATCGGCCCGGTGACCCTCGTCGCCTGCCCGCTGATGCACGGCACCGGCCAGTTCAGCGCGATCAACACGATGGCGTCCGGCGGCTGCATCGTCACCCTTGTCGACCGCAAGTTCGACATCGACGAACTGCTCTCGACCGTCGAACGTCGCAAGGCGAACGGGATCATCATCGTCGGTCAGGCGTTCGCCGGCCCGATGCTCGATCAGCTCGAGGCGTTCCCGGATCGCTATGACGTGAGCAGCGTCGGCCTGATCACGTCGAGCGGAGTGATGTGGAGTCAGGAGAACAAGTCCGGGCTGCTCGAGCACATGCCGCAAGCGATCCTGTTCGATTCCTTCGGTTCCTCCGAAGCGGTCGGGATGGGCGCGTCGTTCAGTGCGAAGGGCGCGCCGCAGCAGACGGCGAAGTTCATGCTCGGCCCGAACTGTGCGGTGTTCGACGAGTTCGGTGAACGGGTCGCCCCCGGCTCCGGGCAGCAGGGCGTGGTCGCGGTCGGTGGGTTCATCCCGCTCGGCTACTACAAGGACGAGGCCAAGACGGCGCAGACGTTCCGCACCTACGAGGGCCGCCGCTGGAGTGTGCCGGGCGACTTCGCCGAGGTCAACGCCGACGGCACGCTGCACCTGCTCGGACGAGGCTCGGTGTGCATCAACACCGGCGGGGAGAAAGTGTTCCCGGAAGAGGTCGAGGAAGCGCTGAAGACCCATCCGTCGGTGCGCGACGCAGTGTGCGTCGGACTGCCCGATGCACGGTTCGGTGAGGTCATCTGTGCCGTCGTCGAGCCCGAGGATGGCCAGTCGCCCGAGCTGGCGACGCTGAGCGCGCACGTCAAGACCAAGCTCGCCGCATACAAGGCGCCACGCCATGTCGTGGTGGTCGAATCGATCCTGCGGGCACCGAACGGCAAGGTCGACTACAAGCGGCTCAAGGCGCTGGCGATGGAGCAGTTCGGCGCCGCTGCGGGGTGATCCCGCCTGACTGGAATTGCCGTCGCCGGTTTCAGTCGAGCCGTTACACTGCCGACAGCATTACGAGCGGCACCGTCTCCAGCAATGGAGAGTGTGCCCGGCAACCTGGGACCGAACGCCCCAAGGTGCCTCCATCTCCGGATGGGATGTGGTCGGGTCTCCCGGCAACGAAGGCTTCGGCCGCTCGGAGTGCGCCACGGAGCAGCGAGAGGAGGAACTGATGGACCCAGCATTGCCAGTCACCGGAGCGTGGTTGCCCGGCATGCCGGCCGGTCGGCGTCAGTTCGTCACCATCGCAAGCGCGCATCCGCTCGCGCTCGACGGCGGTACGACGTTGAGTGACGTCGTCGTCGCCTACGAAACGTGGGGCACGCTCGATGCGCAGGCGTCCAACGCGATCCTGCTCTGTCACGCATGGACCGGCGACAGCCATGCCGCGGGCCCCGACGCACGGGGACAGGGCAGCGGATGGTGGGAGGGCGTGATCGGGCCAGGCCTGGCCATCGACACCGACCGCTGGTTCGTCGTGTGCGCCAACGTGCTCGGAGGATGCCAAGGCTCGACCGGCCCGGCGTCACCGCATCCCATCGACGGCAAGCCGTACGGGTCACGCTTCCCCGTGATCACGATTCGCGACATGGTGCGCGTGCAGGCCCGCCTGGCAGACCACCTCGGTGTGCACGTCTGGCACAGCGTGGTCGGAGGATCGATGGGCGGGATGCAGGTGCTCGAGTGGGGCATCACCTACCCGACGAGGGTCAAGTCGCTGGTGCCGATCGCGACGTGTGCACAGGCGACGGCGCAGCAGATCGCGTGGGGCGCGATCGGTCGGCGGGCGATCCTGCTCGACGACAAGTGGCGCGGCGGCGACTACTACGACGCGGATTCGGGCGACGGGCCGTGGCACGGGCTGGCGGTGGCGCGCATGGTCGCGCAGGTGACGTTCCGCAGCGACAACGTGTTCACCGACCGCTTCGGGCGCGAGCTGGCCGATGGTGCCACGCTGCGTAACGGGTTCGACATGTGGCAGCGGTTCGAGGTCGAGCGCTACCTCGATCATCACGGCGAGAAGCTGATCCGGCGGTTCGACACGAACAGCTACCTCATCATCGGCAAGGCGATGGACCTCCACGACGTCGGCCGGGGCCGCAACGGGCTCGCCGCGGCAATGGCCCGGATCTCCGTGCCCACGCTGACGATGGGCATCTGGAGCGACATGCTCTATCCCTCCTACCAGCAACGTCAGATCCACGCGATCCTCACCGCGCAGGGCACGCCGTGCGACTACTTCGAGATCGATTCACCGCACGGTCACGATGCGTTCCTGATCAACCTGGATCAGGTCGGTCCGCCGATCGGGGCGTTCCTGGACGCCCAGTCCGCGGCGTCGTAGCTTCTGGCGTCGTCGCTCGAATCGGAGCGCCATCGGTGCGGTTCGTGGCGATCGCCTCCAACACGGGAATCGCCTTGCTCTTCGCGGGTAGGCGGATCGCGATCATGTCGGGCATGTTCGGATCGGTGTTGCCGCCGAGGATGTACAGCACCCGGTTGCGCAGCGGCGTCTCGGTCTGACCGACCACCGACCACGTCGATCCCTTCGGCCCGCGCCGCCTGACCAGTCCCGCCGCGGATGCCATCGATCCGGTCGGCCGGTCGATCGCGAGTGAGCCACGGCGTGGACGGACCTCGACTCGGTTGCCGTACGTCGTGCTGATCCGGAGCTCGCGCCAGCGACCCGACGGCACGCCGTTGCGGCTCATGCCCTGGCCGAAGCAGATCATCCGCTCGCCGTCCTTGCTGACCCAGTGCGGCTCCATCTTGTGCGACGCCCACAGCATCAGCCCGCAGCCGCCGATGACTGCGATGAGAATCAGCACGGACGCCATCTGGGCAGTTTCGCACACGCTCGTTCGGCGGCGAAGGCGCCGCCGGGTGCGTGCCCGGCGGCCTGCTCGGAGGGGATGCACGGCCGGTGCCGGGATCTGCGAGACTGACGCAGTTATGAAGTTGCTGTTCCTGAACCCAGCGGGGCGCGTCTCGAGTGCTCGCCTCGGTGTGCTCGCCGACTCCATCAACGACTCCAGCAGCACGCGCAAGGTGTACCTGCTCGCTGGCGGGCTTGCCTTGCTCGGCATCTTCCTGGTGATGATCACGGTGTGGTTCTGGCGGTCGACCAAGCACGACCCGGAGCTCCTTGCGCCGCTCGAAGTCATCGGTGCGCGTCGGTTCCGTCGCCTCGACGGTGGCTCCCAGCAGGCCGCGCTCGACACGGCCCGGCCGGACGCTGCCACGAGGACGCGGTGGGGCGTGCAGCGCGGCAATGCCGGTGGCGGCCCTGAGATCGACCTGCGGGCCACGTCCCGAACAGGACTCGCCGGCTACGACGACCTCCACGATCCCGCGCTGATCGCCGTTGCCGTCGCGGAGGCGGCCGAGGACGGCACCCCAACGCCACTCGTTGCCGCCGTCGCTCCGTCGTCCGCCGCCGCCTCGTCATCGTCGGTCGCGTCGGGAGCGGCCCTCTCCGACGCGCCAGCGGCCGCTGCCACCGACGACATCGACCAAGCGCTCGCTGCGGTCGGAGCGAGGATCGATCCTCCTGTTGTCCCACTCGATGCTGCCGATGTCGCGGACGTCGGCATGGCCGCCGACGGCGCGCCGGCATCAACGCCCGCCGGCCCGGTCGCCGCGGGTGCCCGAACGGTCATCGGTGAGGCCGACGCGGCCTGGGACGGCTCGGTCGAGCTGATGTCCACGACCTCGCGCGGCGCGCCCAAGGCAGTGGAGCCGTTGGTGATCGTGCCCGTCGATCACGAGGTGCGACCCTCGGCGATGATGCCGCTCGCCGTCGAGCCTCAACGTCGGGCGCCGGCCGTGATCGCTCGCGACGCGGAGGCAGAGGACGCCACGTCGGTCGCCGACCGCCCCGACGACGAACCGGCCAGCATCGACCCACTGCTGCGCATGTTCCGCAACGACAGCTGACACCGTCGTACGTCGGCGCCGGGCGCCGGGCCCGGGTACCGTGGGCGCATGGCTGCCTTCGATGTCGACGAGATGCTGACCCGGTTCCGTGAGCGGGCTGCGGCCGTCAAGAAGCGGCCGCTGCCCCCCGTCGCCGGCCAGGAGCGCCAGGCCTTCCTGTCCCAGGCGAACATCGACTTCCAGGACTTCGCGATCATCGGCGATGCCGTGGGAGCCATGGAGGACGGCGTCCTGGTGCTGCGCGTCGACCTTCGTCCGCCGGATCAACGCTGATCTGGTGACCCGCGGCTCCGCGTGCCGGTTCCGGCTGGCGCCGTGTCCGGTCCGGCCGAGGAGTTGCTAACGTACGGGACGCAAATCTGCGGATGTGGCTCAGCTGGTAGAGCATCACCTTGCCAAGGTGAGGGTCGCGAGTTCGAATCTCGTCATCCGCTCCAACAACACGCAGGTCAGCGCCCCAGCCCGGGGCGCTGACGGCGTTTTCGAGCGGGCTGCGTTGCCCATCGTGCCCATCATTTGCCCATCGAATGCTGGCGGTGGTGTGCCGATCGGGTGGTCACGCACGGATCGATCCGTCAACGCAGCATCGGCTCGTTCGAGCTGCGCGTCTTCGCCGGCACCGACCCGACGAGCGGCAAGCGCTGCTACCGGACCAAGACGGTACGCGGGAACCGTGCGGAGGCCGAGCGTGAACTAGCGGCGATGGTCGAGATCGTCGGTCGCGGTCCGGGTGTCGCGGCGCGAACAACGGTGGGGGAGTTGCTGGAGCGGTGGTTCGCGATCGCCGAGCTGGGTTGGGCTCCGACGACGATCCGTCAGACCCGCTCAGTTGGCGATCGGTACCTTCACCCCCACATCGGTGATCGAGCTCTCGCTGATCTGTCGGCGGCGGACATCGACGATCTGTATGTCCGGCTGCGCACGGGTGGCGGTGTTGGAGGCAAGCCGTTGCAGCCGGGTTCTGTTGCGCGGATCCATGTCGTGCTTCGTTCGGCGCTCGGTCAGGCGATGCGATGGGGATGGATCTGGGACAACCCGGCCGAGCGCGCTCATCGGATCGTGGTCCCAGTCAAGGAGATGAGCCCACCACGACCCGACGAGCTGTGCGTGCTCTTGAACTTCGTCGCTGAGCGTGATCCGCTCCTGCACGTGTTGTTGCTGCTCGCGGCGATCACTGGTGCGCGTCGTGCGCAGCTCCTCGGGCTGCGTTGGCACAACATCGATCTCGATCGTGGCCGAGTGTCGTTTGCGCGTGGATGGGTCGAAGGTCCCCAGGGGCCGGTGCTGACATCGACGAAGTCCAAGCGGAGTCATTCCGTCGACATCGATCCAACCTCCTTCGCGCCGCTTGTGGAGCTTCACCAATCGTTCGATTCCCCACCGAGACCAGACGGGTACGTCTTCACCGACGACGACGGTGCCACGGCCTGGAAGCCGAACCGGGTTACCAAAGCGTTCCTGCGTCACCGCCGCGCCGCCGGTCTGCGGCACTTCCGACTTCACGATCTGCGTCACTTCATGGCGACCGAGATGTTGCAAGCCTCTGTGCCGATCGTCGTCGTGTCACGTCGACTCGACCACCGACGAGTCTCCACCACGCTCGACAAGTACACCCACGCAGTCCCCGGCGCAGACGCCCACGCCAGCGCCACTCTTGCCGGCCTCCTTGCACCCGTTTGAATGCCCGCTGTAGGGTCGCGCGTCCGAGCTGAACTATGCGATTCGCTGATTAAAGTCAGGAACGACCCGATCGCCGGCTATGTGATCGCTTCTCCGGCGGGTGGATGTTCTGCGCTCGTGCAGCGCTCGTTCTCTGCCGTCTCCTCCGACGGTGCGATTCTCGTTTGAAGGGCTTCGAAGCTTTCGATGTCGAACCGGTTTGGTGCTTGCGATTGGTGGGCTGCTGGTGGTCAAGGCTCTCCACGATGCGGCGTAGGAGGGCGACTGAGGGTCCACGGCTCTTGCGATCATCCGTCCTTGTGTTTGGTCGTGAGGTCACGACGGCGCGAAGTAGCCGCTGATGTCGATGATGAAGTTGGTTGCCGACTGGCTGAAGAGGTTGTACGACCCGTTGGCGCCGACGCCGACGATGAACGCGTTGGGCGCCACAGTTCCCGACGAGTAGTTGAGGTTGCTCGCGAGCGGGAACGGAGCGCCACCGGGGTACAGGGTGGCGAACCCGCCGGGGGCATTCACTGTGTTGTCGACGGTGGCGTTGCCGACCAGCGCAGTGGCGACGCTTGGAATGGTGACGCCGGCGTACGTGAATGCGCCGGGGAGGTTGAGCGTTCCTGCTGCGTCGGTGACATGACCGGGGTGGATGGATGCTGGTTGGCCAGGGCGTGTGTCCAGCTCGCGGACCGGTACGGCGAGCGGGGTGAACACGAGTCCGCCGCTCGGGACGTTGTCGAAGTATCCGGTGATATCGATGATGAAGTCACCGCCGGACTGGCTGTACAGATTGAACGTGCCGTCTTGGCCGAGACCGACGATGAAGGCGTTCGGCGCGATGACGCCCGGCGCGTAGTTGAGGTTGCTCGTCGGCGGCAGGGCGCCATCACCGGGGTACAGGGTGGCGAACCCGGCCGGAGCGTTGGCGCTGTTGTCGACTGTCGCATTTCCTGCGAGCGCCTTGGCACTCGGTGGAACAGTGACGCCCGCGACCGAGAACTGTCCGGGCAATCCCACGACCTGCCCTGCGCCGAGCGCCGCCCCAGGGCGCACGAGTGCGTTTGCCCCTGCTCGTGTGTCGAGCAGTCGGAAGGGCTGCTGCAGTGGATGGAAGTACAGTCCGCTCGCGCCCGGCGGCGCGTAGTAGCCGGTGATGTCGATGATGAAATCGCCGCCGGAGCTGGACAGCAGCTTGAACTGACCGTCGACGCCGAGGCCGACGGTGAATGCATTCGGGCGGACCGTGCCGGCGACGTAGTTCAGGTTGCTGGCGAGCGGGAGGTCTGATCCACTCGGGAAGAGCGTCGCGAAGCCCGCTGGCGCGCCAGCTGAGTTGTCGACTGTGGCGTTGCCGACCAACGCCTGGGCGCTGAGCGGGACTGTGATCCCGTCGATCGTGAAGTGCCCGGGCAGGGCGATCGACTGGTTCGGCGTCAGCGCGGCCCCTGTCGAGACCAGCGCAGGGTGAGCTGGTCGCGTATCAAGCAAGCGCACCGGTTTGGCCAACGGATAGAACTGGAGCTCGCCCCCGACGCGCGCAACCAGTTGATCCAGGGTCGCAGAGCTCGGGGCGTTCGTGGAGTCGCCGCTGTATGAAGCCGTGATCGAGTGGTGGCCGCGCGAGAGTGAAGTCGTCACGGCAGCGACGCCCGTCGTCAGCGGGACCACGCCCAGACTCGTAGCGCCATCAGCGAACGTGACCGTTCCAGTGGGCATCGTCGACGCGGTGACGGCTGCTGTCAGGGTGAATGCCTGGCCGTCCTCAGCAGGGTTGACGGATGACGTCAGTGTTGTCGTCGTCGGGGCGAAAACGTGCTCGAGCGCGCCGATGTCGCAGTGCCCGCCAAGGGGTTGTGGCCGGGCGATGCCACGCTCGTCGACGTTGCCGGCGCCGTTCGACGCAGCGGTGGCCGGCGGGAGGGGGTTGGCGCAGACGGCGTCGTCGCCGCCGTTGATCGCCGGCGAACCCGCGAGCAGCTCGAACGTCTGCGTGGGACCCCCGTTGTCGGCGAGTGATGACGCGATCTTGGGGTCGAGAGGTGCGCCTGGCGTGCCGCTGATGTCCGAGGGCGCCAGCGTCGCCGAGGTATCGCCGACGCCGATCAGGTTGTGCCCGCCGCTGCCGATGTGATTCACGTCCGGACCGGGGTTCGCCGAAGTGCTTGTCGCGACGTTCTTGGCGACGATCGAGTTGGTGATCGTCCCACCCAAGCTGTACACGCCGCCACCCAAACCATTGCCGGTCTTGGCGCCGCCGGTCGCCAGACCACCAGTGCTGGTGTTGGCAACGATGGTCGTGTTGACGAGGTTGACTTGTGTCGCCGACACGCCACCTCCACTGCCCGAGCCGGCGAAGTGGAAGGTGCCGGTGCCCGGAGCAGCGGTGCCGCCGGTTGCGACGTTGCCGGTGATCGTGGTGTTGACGATCCACCCGGGTTGGGCAGCGGAATAGATGCCGCCACCGAACCCGTCGCCGCCTCTGGCCTCCTGCCCGCCGCCGCCCGATGTTCCCGGCCCGCCGGTGACATGGTTACCGACGATGGCGCTGCCAACGATCACAGCGGTGGATGGGCCATCGATCCTCAGTCCTCCGCCGAAAGCGCCGCCCCCTGGCATTCCGCTGTTCGCTGCCCCACCCGGGCCACCGATGACCTGGTTGGCGGAGATCGTCGTGTTCGACACGGTGAGCGAATCGGAGACGGCGTAGACGCCGCCGCCCCCGCCGTTTGCGACCGTACTGCCGCTGGCGACGTTGTTGCGCACGATCGAGCCGACGATTGTGAGACTTGTTCCAGGAAAACTGCGGCCGTCGTTCACGACTGCGCCGCCGACCAGATCGGACGTGACGTTGTCCGTCAGGACGCTGTTCGTCACCGTCACCTTGGCGTTGAGGCTCCAGAACGCGCCCCCGCCGTAGCTGTCAGCTGCATCACCATGTTGCATGGTCACGCCACTGATCGCGACGTTGATCGGGGCGCCCGTGTTGGCATAGATGTCAAAGATCCGATCAGGGCTCGCGCTGGCGCCGTTCCCGTCGATGATCGTCACGCCCGCGCCCGCGCCAGTAATCGTGGTGTCCACATGCACGTCCAGATCGCCCGTGTCAGCGACCCCTTCATTGCGGCCGATCCGGGTGAGCTTGTAGTTCCCGGCGGGCAGCGAGATGACCGTACCCGCATGCGCGTTGGCGAAGATGACGGCCTCTCGCAACGAGCACACCCCGACGCCGGTGTTCTTGCATCCGCTCGCGCTCGTGCTCACCGAGTCCGCTTGTGTCGTGACGGCAACGCTCGTTGCCGCATGCGCGGGTCCTGGTAGGCCGACGACTCCGACGGCGACGAACACCATGCCCGCGACCGCTACAAGCCTCCATCGATGAGAGAACGGAGCAGATCGTGCGGCGGGATCGTGGTGGAGCCTCAGCGGTTTGCGCGACATCGACATCTCCTTGGGTGGCCTCCAACGGTGCCATACTGCCCCAACAGCACCCCTGCCGAATCCGGGAAACCCCTATACCTTCGTCGTCCGCCGCGAGTGTGGCCGGTACGTCGACCGACGGATGGTGGCATGGCTGCGCTCTCGCGGCAAAGGCTCTTCGAATACTCTGGTTCTCCAATCCGGTAAGGAATTCGCCCGGATACTCAGGTCACGTTCACCTTTGTTCGCGTTGGCGCTGATGGTAGGTGCGGTTCTTGGCGCGGTTGCCGCAGATGGACATGCTGCACCAGGCGGCGGAGCGGTTCTTGGAGGAGTCGTAGAAGGCCCATCCGCATTGCCGGCAACCCTTGAGCCGTGACCAGTTGCCGGCGACCTGTGCGTCGTGGATGATCGCAAGGAGCGATCCGACGGCGCGGTGCGCGTCGGGCGAGCACGCGTGGACGTCGAGGAGGCCCTCGTCGTCGATCGCGAACTCGACCGGTGCGGCGGCTGCTGCGGTGTTGATCGTGCGAACCACATCGGGGTCCACTGACCCCGTGAGGTTCGCCACGGCCAGCGCGCGGACCGCCTCCCGGAGCTCGCGCAAGGTGCCCAGCTCGGCGTCGGTCGCTTCATGCGGCTGTGTGTCACCGGAGAGTCCATTGTCACGGAGCCACGTGGTCGCGGCCCGTGTGTCGCGCAGCTGATCTTGCTCGACCGGGAACTCGTGGTTCCACGTGTTGACGAGACGTTGGACGACAGCAAGTTTCCCGGGCGCTGGGGCGCGGTTACCCGGCTCGGGCTGCTGCACCTTGCTCGCGAACGAGTCAGCGCTCGACCGTGTCTCCTTCATCGCTCACCAGTCAACCACTCCCCCCGAAATGTGACCAGCAATGGCCGTTTATCGGTCACCGGTGTTGGGAAGGGACGAGCGGGCAGAACTCGACAACACATGGAGGACATCCCATGGGACGCACGATCTGCGATATGTCGGTCTCGCTCGACGGCTACGTCACCGGACCGAACGACAGCCGCACCAACCCGTTCGGCGACGGCGCCGAGACGCTGCACGACTGGCTCTCCACAGCAGCGACCGACGAGGACGAGGCTCTGCTACAGGAAGCCGTCGACAACACGGGTGCGCTCGTGATGGGTCGCACCTCGTTCGACAAGAACGAGGGCGACGGCGGCTGGGGTGACGGTGGTCCAATGGGCGACGTCCCCGTGTACGTGATGACGCACCAGGCGCCGACTGGGTCGTACCCGGCCGTGTTCACCTTCGTGACCGACAGCGTCGAGAGCGCGATCACGCGAGCCAAGGTCACGGCCGGCGACAAGAACGTCGGTCTGTTCGGCGCAACAGTGATGCAGCAGGCGTTACCGCTCGGACTCGTCGACGAGATCTGGGTTCATGTCGTGCCGCTCCTGATCGGTGGCGGCACTCCGTTGTTCTCCACGTTCGGGTCCGCAGTGCACCTTGAACGCATCGACGTGACGGCGACCCCAGCAGCGACGCACCTGAGGTTCAGGGTGATCCGATGAGAGACGTCACCCTGATCATGACCGCGTCGATCGACGGGTACGTCGACGCCCCAGCCGGTCACGCCGGCGGGCTCCCCGAACCACAGGAACTGCAGTCGTGGAAGCTCGACAGGATCCGAAACGCGAGCACGCACATCATGGGCCGTGTCACCTACGAGCAGATGGCGTCGGTGTGGCCGACGGCCACCGGCGAGTACGCAGCGCCGATGAACGAAATCCCCAAGGTCGTGTTCTCGAAGACGCTGACCCAGGCTGAATGGCCGGACTCCACCATCGCGAGCGGCGACCTCGCAGACGAGATCGCCGGCCTCCGCAACGAGCCCGGCGGCGAGATCATCGCCTGGGGTGGCGCCACGTTCGTGCAAGCGCTCTCACGCTGCCAGCTGATCAACAAGTACATCATCATCACTCAACCCGTCGCCTTCGGCGCAGGCGCACCGATGTTCGCCGACCTCCCCGACGCACTGCACCTCCATCTCGTCGCGTCGACCACCTACGCCAGCGGCACCACGCTCAGCGTCTTCGAACCTCGCGGGTGGGGACGCGATCTCGAGGGGCGAAGCGGATGAACGCCACACGAGACGGCTCCGATGCACGAACACCACGGCGTGTCGTCGAGGAATTGCTGCGCCGCCAGCAGCGCGGCGGCGAACTCGACCTCGACGACCTCGTCGCTGCCGACATGATCAACCACGCCGCAGGTCCTCAGGGTCGTGAAGGATTGCTCCAGATCCTGCGCACGATCAACAACGACCTCGGACCACTCACGAGCAACACCACCTCTTCACCGAAGGCGATCTGGTCACACAGCACATCACGATCCACGGAACGCACCACGACTCCACGATGCCGCTCCTCGCCGGCACCCCACCGCGCCGCCGCCAGATCGCGTGGACGTTCATCCACATCTGGCGCGTCAGCTCCGGGACCATCTTCGAGCACTGGGCGTGCCGAGACGACAACGGCCTCCTCGCCCAACTCGCCCGCGACGAGGAATGACATGAGTGCACCGCACCACGAACTTCCCACCGCCACTCGCCGCTGAAGCAGCGGCGTCGATCGCAGGAGACACGAACATGCCAGAACTACTCGTCGACTTCATCACCTCACTCGACGGCTACGGGGCCGCCGACGGATGGCCGGGCTATTGGGGGCTGCAAGGCCCGGAGTACCTCGCCTCGCTTGAAGCGGATGCAGCCGCAGACCACCTCGTGCTCATGGGCGCGAACACCTACCGGCTGATGTCCGGGTACGCCGCGGACGGCGAGCCGGGAACAGAAGCGCTCGCCGACCTGTCGAAGGTCGTGTTCTCGAACACGCTCGACAAATCGCTCACGTGGCCGAACACCCAACTCGTGTCGGCGACGCAGTAGAAGCGGTGCGACAGATGAAGACCACCGGCGCGCGGTCGATGCGCACGATCGGCAGCCTGTCTCTGTGTCGCTCGCTGTTGCGCGCAGGCTTGGTCGACCGTTTCCGTGTCGTCCTTTTCCCGGTCATCACCGGCATCACCGGCCGAGAGCGCATGTACGACGGTTACCCCGATGTCGCCTTGGAGATGACCGACCACCGCACGCTCGACGGCCACATACAACTCCTTGAGTACGAGCCACGAATCCTCGAAGGTCCACTAGACGCGACCGGAAGCCAACAAACAGCACAGCAAGCCGGCGCAACAAGGGGGAACGAATCGTCATGACCGCCACCTACACCTGGGACGTCTTCTCGACAGTCGACGCATATGGCTCCTACGGCGAAGATGGCGACTGGGGCGGCTACTGGGGCAAACAAGGCCCCGAGCTGCTCGACCACCGCGCCGCGCTGTTCGCCGACCAGGTACGGATGGTGTTCGGCGCCACCACCTTTCGCGAGAACGCCGAGATCTTGACGTCTGGCCTCGACCCCAACAGCTTCGACGAGTGGAACGTGCGCACGATTAAGAGACGCGTATGCCGCCCATCGGCCCGCGCCCGTGTGGCATGCGCGCATGCGATCATCGGACTGCGCAGACCGATCGAGCACCCGACGCATTGCAGAACGCGAAGCGCAGAACGACGAGGCGCCAGCAGGCGACAAGCGCGACATACCGGCGCCTCGGCGTGTTCACCGGCCGGCGATGCCGGGCGCCCGGCACGGGCCGCAGTGCGCCGCGCCGACTGGTCTACCGTTCGGGTTGAGGAGCGGTCGTCACGAGCGGGCGC
>JAOBWO010000129.1 GCA_025463415.1 Acidimicrobiales bacterium
CGTACGCGCCCGGCAGCAACGTCGAGGCCGACGAAGGCCTGGAGATGAGCCCGGCCCTGATCGAGCTTTGCCGCCAACGGATCGACGAGATCTCCTCACTCGACGACACCTTCACCGGCCTCGCTGCGATCGCACCCGAGGGCGCCCGAGACCACGGAGTCCGCAGATGAGCAACGAACGAGGCGACGTCGTCGTCCGCGTCAGGACCATCGCCGAGAACATCGCCGGCGCAGAGGCGGCGACGGCCGCGATGTCGGCGATCGCCGCCGACGAAGCTGCCGCGACCGCCCACCGGCGAGCCACGGTGCACCCCCTCGCAGGATCGAAGGGGTCGCTCGGCGCGATGGATCTGATGACCGCTGTCGGCACGGCGAGCGCGCTGCGCGAGAGCGCGCTGACAGCGTCACGGCGTGCCGCGCTGGCGCAGCAGTCGCTCGACGACTCACGGCGCGTCGCCCACGCTGCGACCGCGCAGCGCAAGGCCGCCGAACGACTCGTCGAACGACGGATGGCGATCGTCGAGCTCGAGGCCAAGCGGCGCGAGCAGCGCACGATGGACGAACACGCGTCGTCGCCGCACGCGGCTCGCTGAGGCTCGTGCTGATGAGGTCCTGGCGATGAGCATGAGCCCGCCGAGCGCCGTCGCGATGATCATGTCGCGCATCGCCGAGGTGTCGCGCCCGCCGACTGCCGTGAGCGAGCTGACCAACCGCTTCGCCGCGCAGCTCACCACCGCCGCCGCCGAGACCGCCGACCCGTCCTCGACCGCCTCGACGTCCTCGACTGCGCCCGTGAACACCGGGTTCTCGTCCGGCGGCGTCTCGGTCAACGGCACCATCCAGGTCGCGCGGATCGAACGTCCCGGCACACGGCCGTCATCGGCCGGGGCCGGCGCGCTGACCCTCGACGGAACGCTGCCCGCCGCCACGGGCGTGTGGGTCGGCCGCATCCCCAACGCGCGCGGCGTCGCACTCGCCCCGACGATCCAGGCCGCCGCGACGAAGTACGGGCTCGACCCCGCGTTCTTGGCCGCCGTCTTCTGGACCGAGTCGTCCTACACACCCAACGTCGTCTCGCCCACCGGCGCCATCGGTCTCGGCCAGCTGATGCCGGAGACCGCGGAGTGGCTGAAGGTGGACCCCTGGGACCCGACCCAGAACGTCGACGGATCGGCCAAGTTCTACCGCTACCTGCTCGACAAGAACCACGGCGACCTCACCCTCGCGATCGCCTCATATGCCGCCGGACCTGGTGCTGTGCAGCGCGCCGGCGGCATCCCCGACCAGTTCACGGCCAACTACGTCACCAAGCTGCTGGCCCGTCGCGACTACTTGAACGGGATCCGATCGACGCCCCCGTGAGGGTCGACAATCGGTCCCTTGAACGAATCTCGGCGCGAGCCGATCAGCGGAATGCACGGAGCATCCGAACGAAGTGCTGCCACGGACGGCAGGTCCAGATGACCGGTCTCGAACGACCGGTCCGACTGTTGTGGTGGGATGACCTTGATCGTGAAACACTCTCCGAGAACCGATGACGCCGCGTCACATGTGGCGCAGGTGGGCGTGCCGGTGGGCTTCTCTGCCGTCCTGCTGGCCGTGATCCTGTCGGCCAGTGGCAGTGCCGGCGTGACCAACGCGCAGCCCGCACCGAGCAAGCAGACACCCTCGACCACCACCGCCACCGACGACCCCACCGCCGCGGCTGCTGGGGCCGTGCCGACTTCCGCTGTCGTCGGCCAGCTCGCCCCTGTGCCGGCCGGTGTCGACGGTGCGGGCGCCGTGCCGATCGTCGCCACGGACGCGCCGCCCACCCCTGGCGCGGGCGTGCCGATCCCCACCGGCCCTGCGCCAACCGCCACGCCGGCCGCCACCGATCCGAACGCCGGTTCCACGACCGGCACGCGCACCGGGGGGACGGGCGGGCATCCCGCTGCGACGACCACCCCGATCCCGGCGATTCCCACAACCGTCTCGCCCGACACCGCCGCCGCAGTCGCCACGTCGACACCCGACCCGGTGGGCCAGCCCGCCGCCACGGATGCACCGACCGACGCACCCTCCGCCGTGACAACTTCCAGCGTCTCCACGTCGGTCGCCGACACCACCGTGCCCACTATGCCGGCATCGGCCGAGACGGCCACCCCGCCCTCCCCATCGACGAGCATCGACCCGGCCACGACGACCGCGATCACCTCTGCGGTTGCCGCCACGACGGTGGGCACGACCGCCGAAGCAACGGGCCTCGCGGCCGCCGCGACCACGCCGGCCGCCGGCATCGCAGTGGCAACGGGCATCGTGGCGGAAACGACCACGCTCGAGGCTCCGATGGAGCCGGACCACACCACGGTCAAGAAGTTCGTCGCGTCGACCAACGAGACGGAGTCGACGGGCACGCCGACGGCGACCAGCGCCCGGGCGACTGTCGAGCCGACGAGCCATGCCGTGCCGTCGTCGAGCACATCGAACACGACGGCCGTCTACAACGTGGACCGGATCCGCTACGTGCGGGCGATGGCGCCCAACCGCGAGGTGCAACGCCTCGCGCTCGACCTCGACGGGGTCCGGATCTCGGTGCGCGTCGACGGAGGCAAATCGACGGTCGGCATCGTGTCCGATCCCGACAACGCCCTCGGTGGGAACTGGGTCCACCAGGTCGAGCGCACGATCGATCAGACCGTTCGGGCCACGACCTCGAGTGCCGGCGGCTCCGGTCCCGGCCACCCGTCCTCCGGCAACGGGCAGCCCCAGGGTGACCTCGCCAACGACGCCCGGCAGCGACGCTCGCAAGCGCAGGCGACGTGGGGCGAGCACTCCGGCGCAGCGTTCAGCGGTCTCCGCTGGGCCGAGGTGGCCCACCAGCTCTCCGCGCAGAGCTCGTCGGCCGACGACACCGCCGCCGCAGCAGCCGCAAGCGCGCTCACCGGGATCGAGGTCTGACATGTCCGCAGTCGACGCAATCGCGGCCGCCAACGCGACAGGCACCTCCACCGCCGCCCCCGACATCTTCGGGGGCATGGGTCCGGATGCGTTCTTGAAGCTCCTCGTCGCTCAGCTCCGCTACCAGAACCCGATGAACCCGTCCGATCCGACCGCGATGATGGGCCAGGTCGCCCAGTACGCCCAGGTCGAATCGTTGACCAAGATGCAGCAGGGCCAGGCCACCGAGCAGTCCCTCTCCGAGGCGAAGATGGCCACGGAGATGGTCGGCAGGACGATCTCGGCCACCGACGGCACGGCGACCGAGACCGGCCGGGTGATGTCGGCGAGGTTCTCCCCCACCGGGCCGATCCTCGTCCTGGACACCGGCGCCGAGGTCACCCTCAGCGCCGTCGTCACGGTCGCGGAGTCACCGGCAGCGGCCGCCCCGACGACGACCACCCCGACCACCCCGGCGGCCTCGACCACCCCGGCGGCCTCCCCGTTCGCCATCCCGGCGGCCTCGACCGCCGCGACTGCCGATGCGATCGCCGCGTACTCCGCCGCAGCGAACCCCGTCACCGCCGACGTGACCCGACTCTGACGCGACCCTGGCCCACGGCCATCCGCGTCCCGCACATCCCGACTCTGAACCACCCCACACTTCACTTCCAGAACAGGACACCCCCACCATGCTTCGTTCCCTCTACGCATCCATCAGCGGCCTCCGCTCCCACCAGGCGATGATGGATGTCACCGCCAACAACATCGCCAACGTCAACACCCAGGGCTTCAAGGCCGGGCGAGCGGTCTTCGCCGACGCCCTGTCCCAGACCGTCCGGGGCGGTGGCATCCCCACGGACTCCAGCGGGAGCACCAACCCGATGCAGATCGGTCTCGGCAGCCGTGTGGCAGCCGTCTCGACCAGCTTCGACCAGGGCGCGCTGGAGCTCACCGGTCGCACGACCGACCTGGCGATCCAGGGCAACGGCTTCTTCGTCGTCGAGCGTGGCGGGACACAGTTGATGACGCGCGACGGTTCGTTCAACTGGGATTCGTCCGGACAGCTCGTCACCGCCGGCGGCGCCCGCGTCCTCGGGTGGAGCGCCGACCCGACCACGGGATCGATCAACTCGTCGAGCCCGCCGAGCTACATCGCGGTTCCGACGGGTGTGCTGCCTCCGGCGGAGACGACGGCGATCGTCCTCGGCGGCAACGTGTCCGCGGGCACCGCCGTCGGCGACTACGTGTCCACTTCGGGCACCGTGCACGACTCCCTCGGCACCGCGTTCAACCTGTCCCTGAAGCTGACCAAGACCGGCGTGGGCACGTGGACGTCGTCGATCACCGCCACGGACCCGAACGGCGTCGTCAAGGACGTCACGCCGTCTCCGGCGCCGACGCTGTCGTTCGACACGGCGGGCAACCTGACCACGACCCCGGCCAACATCACCTTGACGGCCGTGGCCCTGGGCACGGGCGCGCCGCAGACGATCACGATGTCGCTGGGCAACGGCCAGCATGCATTCACCCAGTTCGACCAGGTCAGCTCGATGGACATGCCCGTCAAGGACGGCTCTGCCGGCGCGGAGCTGGCGTCGATCAGCTTCGGCACGGACGGCTCGTGCACCGCGCAGTACACCAACGGCGACTCGAAGCTGATCGCCAAGGTGGCGATCGCCAACGTCACCAACCCCGAAGGCATGCTCAAGGCCGGGGACAACCTGTTCGCGACGAGCCTGACGTCGGGCGACCCGAGCTACGGCACCGCCGGCACCGGCCAGTTCGGCACCGTGGCACCGGGAGCGCTCGAGGGTTCGAACGTCGATCTGGCCGCCGAGTTCACCAACCTCGTCCTCGCCCAGCGCGGCTTCCAGGCCAACACCCGGGTGATCACGACGTCGGACGAGATGTTGTCCGACCTCGTCAACGTCAAGCGCTGATCCCCGATCCGACCTCCTGACGGCACCGTCGCCCTCCGGGGCGGCGGTCACCGCGCCGTTCCCCACTTGAAATCCCTGCGCGGCGGCCGATCGGCCCTGCACAGGACAACCACCGGAGAAGGATCTCATGATTTGCTTGCACCGCCTGCGCGGCGACGAGCTCTGGGTCAACCCAGATCTCATCGTCT
>JAOBWO010000162.1 GCA_025463415.1 Acidimicrobiales bacterium
TATTCGTCTTTCTTCGGTCATCCTCGGACAGACCATCTTTTTCGGCGAGAGATCGTCGATGCACGCTCGCGCACCACGGCGCGATGCTCTGGTGGTGAAAGATTGCACGATGCCCAGCCGCCGGGGACCGCGAAGACGGGCGCCTCAGGCGACAGCAAAACGCCTGTCGGCGGCCATGAGATCCTGCCCATAGGCGGTCACGAAACTGCCCGTTGGTGGCCAACAGTTCTGCCCACTGGCGGTCAGTGGTTATGCCCTCGTTGAAGTCCTTGCTGCTGCGCGCATCCGCGTCGGTGGTGTTCCTCCCGGTTCGACTGGTTGTCGCCAGACATGCCTGTCGAGCCGGAAGGAACTTGTTGAAGTCTTACGAGGAGATCATGGAAATCTTGGAAGCGTTCGCGTTGACGAACAGTTGTCGGGCAGCCGCCGAGTTGGCGGGTTGCTCTCATCACACGGTCGAGCATTGGGTCACGACGCGCGATCGGGGCTTGTTGCCCGACGGGGTGAAGCCGCCGGAGCGACCGAGTTGATCGACGGGTTCATGCCCAAGATCGAGGAATGGGTCGAACGATCCAACGGCAAAGTGCGTGGAGATGTCGTGTTCGACAAGCTCGGAGGGCTCGTTTCGAGGGCTCGGACCGCACCGTCCGCCGGGCTGTCGCTGCGGTGAAGTTGAACTGGAAGGCCGGTCGCCGCCGTGTCTATCGGCCGTGGGTTGTCGAGCCTGGGATGTGGGCTCAGTGGGACTGGGGGCACGGTTCGAAGATCGGCGGCCGGCAGACGCATCTGTTCTGCGCGTGGCTCGCCTGGTGCCGTTTCCGGGTGGTGTTCGCGGTGTGGGACAAGACCCTGCCGACGGTGATCTCCTGCCTCGATCGTTCGATGCGCGCCTTCGGTGGTGTGCCGACGTATTGGCTGACGGACAACGAACGAACAGTGTCCACGGGCCACATCGCCGGGATCGCCGTGCGGCATCCGTTGATCGTCCAGGTCGGCCACCACTACGGCGTCACGGTCGCGACGTGCGTGCCGGCAGACCCGGAAACCAAGGGCGGTGTCGAGCGAACTGTGCAGATCGCGAAGGCAGATCTGGTCCCGACCGACACGAACCTGCTCGACGCCTATGCGTCATGGGCGGAGCTGGTCGAGGCGTGCGCGGCGTTCATGGTCAAGGTCAACGGGCGTGAGCATCGGGTCACCCGCCGGGCACCAGCAGCAATGCTCGCCGAGGAACATGCACGCCTGCATCGTCTCCCGGACGCGGCGTTCACGGCGGCGTTCGGGGAGACCCGCAAGGTGACGGGGACGTCGACGATCTCCTTCGGTGGTGTCACCTATTCGGTTCCGCACACCCTCGTCGATCAAGTCGTGTGGGTCCGTGTCGATGGAGACGAGATCGTCGCCACCCACATCCCGCTCACCGGCCCGGTCGAGGTCGCACGCCATGTGCTGTCGACGCCGGGGAATCCGAGCATCGATGACGCCCACTACCCGCCACGCCCAGCCGGCGCGCTCGCCCGCCAACCGAAGGCGTCCAGCGCGGCGGAGGCCGAGTTCTTGGAGCTCGGCGCCGGCGCCCGGATGTGGCTCGTCGAGGCCGCCGCAGCCGGGACGTCGAGGGTGAAAGTGAAGATGGCCGAAGCGGTCCAGCTCTCGCGCCTGCATGGTGTCGAAAGGGTCGATTGCGCCCTGGGTCTGGTGGAGACTCGGGCTCTTGGGTTTCAACCAGTTGGCTGGTCGATCTGTGGGCATCGTAGGTGCTCTCGAACTCGGCGGGCGGCACGTCGCCGAGGGCGGTGTGGAGGCGTTCGGTGTTGAACCAGTGGACCCATTGCAGGGTCGCGAGTTCGACGTCGTCGACGGTGTGCCATGGTCCTTGCCGGCGGATCAGTTCGGTCTTGTAGAGCCCGTTGATGGTCTCAGCGAGAGCGTTGTCATAGGAGTCTGCGACGGTCCCGATCGAGGGCAGAGCGCCGAGCTCGGCGAGGCGTTCGCCGTAGCGGATCGACGTGAACTGCGACCCGGCATCGGAGTGACAGATGAGACCGTCGAACACGGCCCCGCGGTTGAACCGGGCGTGCTCGAGCGCGTCCAACACCATCTGGGTGCGCATGTTCGTGGCGACGGTCCAACCAACGATGGTGCGCGAGAACACGTCGGTGATGAAGCACGCGTAGATCATCCCTGACCACGTCGCGACGTACGTCAAGTCGGTGACCCACAACCGGTTCGGAGCGGTCGCGGTGAAGTCACGGTTGACCAGATCTGGTGCCCGCAGAGCCTTCTTGTCGGAGTGCGTGGTGAACGCCTGGGCGCCACGACGGACGCCACGCAAACCGTTGTGGCGCATCAGTCTGGCGACTTGGTCCCGGCCGATCTGATGGCCGGCGCGGTGCATTGCCTTCCACAGTTTCCGGGCGCCGTGGAGTAGTTGGCCTGCCAGATCGCGATCATCGCGACACTGACCGCGTCGTCATGCAACTGGCGTCGCTACGGCGGTCGGGTCTTGGCCGTGTAGTACGTCGACGGGGCAACCTGCAACACGTCACAGATCGGCGCGACCCCGAACAACTCCCGATGCTGATCGATGAAATCGACCATCACCGTTGTGGGCGGTCGAACTCCGCCGCGAAGAAAACTGACGCCGACTTCAAGATCGCGTTGGCCCCGATCAACTCGCGGTTCTCCTGCTCCAACTCGCGGATCCGCGCAGCATCCGCAGTCGTCAACCCCAGGCTTCACACCGGCATCGATGTCGGTCTGCTTGACCCAGGTCCGCAGCGACTCAACACCGCACCCGAGTTGCTCCGCGATCCGCTGGATCGTGCCGTGCTCCTGACCGAGCTCCTCGCGCAGCTGCATCACCAGACGAACCGCGCGCTCCTTGAACTCAGGCGTATACCGCCGCGTCGTTGGACTGTTGTGACTTGCCATGACTCAATCCTCGTTTCCAAGGTCATGAGTCTCCGCGGATCCCAGGGCGCTTCACAACCGTATTCAACCGACACCTTGACGACACCCTGTTCCTCAGACGTGCGCACACCATCGGCCAGGTCCGACAGACTCTGAACCTGCTCACCTACGCGATGGGCATCAACGCCCTCGCCGTGCACCTCTACCGCACCCGTCACGCGCCACCAGTAGCAGCCTGACCCCGCCGCCGAGCCGGCCGAGAGACAGGCTTCGCCGCGTAACGAAACACGCCCCGACCGGTTTGCGGCCGTAGTTCGAACCGTCGAGCCCGCAAAACGAGCCGTTATGCTCCCCACCGCCAGCAACCGGCCGAGCCCTCGGGATTGTCTCCCAAATTCTCTGCCGGCCCCGCGCCTCTGGGGGCTGTGTACTTTCCTTGATAGTGGGGTCGCGGGGCGTGACGCAGGTCACATGGGAACGTCATTCGCACATTTTGGGAACGGATGTCCGGAGTTGTCCGGGTTTGTCCGGTCATCCGGGCCAGCGTTCGGCTTCGGCCGTCGTGAATCGTTGTGTGATCTCGAGCCCAGTGCCCCTCGCGCAATGTGATCCGTCGGGAAGCACCCGATATGTGGCGGGCCACGGATCGCCGTAGCTCTCGCCGTTGGGCCCGGGAAACTCCAGATCTTGCTCTTGGTACTTGCTGGGATGGAAGAAGCTGTAGTCAATGCCGACGGAGGTGTAACGGCCGGCAGCGATGTCGGTTCGGATGCCGATCCCGTCCGTGCCCCCAAGCTGGATTCGTAGGACGCAGTATGCGAAATAGCGGTGCATGTAGAACCGCCGCATGTTCGGTTTGCTCATCATGTGCGGGGGGCCTGTGGGCACATTCGACCCGATCTCCATCATGCGCACGGCGTCGGCCCAGGGCTCTTGGCCGAGTGGGGCGGAAGCGATCGCGAGTGCCGTCATTTCAGGCATGAGGAGGTGTGGCTTGAAGTCCAGCGATTCATGTTTCATCGCTGCCGCGACCGTGATCGCCATGCCCGCCAGCGTCGCTCGATGGGCTCGTCGCCATTCCTGGCGGTAGAGCCAGTCGCGAAGATCGTCGGGGTGCACGCCGTCGTCGTACTTGGCGAGGACTTCGTCATCGGTGGCGGTCGTCTTCGGCCGTGCACGAGCCGTGAGGCGATCGATGTCGCCTTTCAATGAACGCGTCATGAGCGCTCAGTCCTCATCGTCCAACGCGAGCACGGTGACGTCGGGGGCTACGGAGATCTTGCGCTCGATCCCGCTCCAGGCATCGGTCGGTCGTGCGGAGAGTTCACGTAGTTCGCTGCGAAGGCGAATCGCGATCGCGGCGTCTCCTCGAACGCCGCTCGCGTGGAGCGAAACCGCTGCCGCGCGGAGCCGGAGGCGGGGGTCCTCGGCGTCGAGGAGTTCGCGCACGACCTCGAGGGCTCTGTGGCCGAGGTCGACCACGCCGGCAGTCAGGCGACTGAGATGCTCCTCTTCGCATTCACGTATTGCGGCAGCGACGTGGGCGTCGGATACCCACCTTCTAATTGTTCGATCGGACACTCCGAAAGCGGCCGCTGCCTGCGCTTGGGTAACTCCAGTCGCGAGTAGTTGGGCCAACGCTGTGATGCGGACGGGCGTGGGGGCTCCGTGTTCGATGTCGTCGGGTTGAATGGTTGCGGCAGCCTTTGCCGTCATGACGTCCTCCTTGGTAGTACATCTCCACCCCTTAGCAAGGCTCCACGGGTCCCGGGACAGTG
>JAOBWO010000183.1 GCA_025463415.1 Acidimicrobiales bacterium
CCGTCGATGACGGGAGGCAGGTTTTGACGCATCGAGACCCAGGTCCCATCGTTGGTCAGATCGCGTCCGTAGACGCCGAGAACGATTCGGCCATTGACGTCGATCGCTAGGGTGGCGTCGCCGTCGATCAGCGGTTTGACGACCTGCGATTCCGTGTAGTAGCCGCCCTTGATGTGCTTGAACCGGAAACCACCGTTGAACGCGCCGATCAACGCGCTCTGGGCCGCCGGCATCACGTTGGGCCCATTGTTCCAAGGTCCGCCGCCCGGAAGGTCGGTCCCGTTAAACAAGGCGGCGTGCAGACGCGCCGGGTCGAACAGTGCGTAGCTGGCGACCACGTTCGGTTGGCCGTCCAGCGGATGAACATTCGTGGCCCACAGCACTGGGCCCGCGCCTGTTGACGCGAGGACACCCCAGGCCCCTTCGCCAGCCTGCGAGGACACCGCCGCCCGGGGTGCCTGTAGTATTTCGGTAACCGGTGTCAAGGCACCCACCGTGGCTGACACGAGCGTGGTCGAGCCCGCCGTGTCCGCCCGGCCCGGCAAAGTCACAGCGGAAGTCGCACCGACCTGGTCAGGTAAGGAGTCAGGCGTGACCGGCGCAGTCGTGAGCGAAGTCATCGCCGATTCCAGCGGAAGCGGTTGCGTCACCCATGGCGAGGTCGATGGCCCCGACAGCGACGGCTCGAGAGACCGGTCATGATTCGATTGACCTCGCCAGGACAATGCGATCGCGGCCAACATGAAGACCGCCAGCAATGCGAAAAGACCGGCGACCTGGCGTGGGGGACGCGCGCTCGACACCCTCATCACTGTAAATCAACTGGTCATCGAATGAGGCACAGCACTCACTCCCGGCCTGCAGCCTTCGGGCCCCACGCGCTGGGGTATGACTGAAGCGCCCAGGGTGGGCTTTGGCCCGAGTTCTCCGGCGTCAGTGTCGATCTTCTTGCAGATGGCGGCGACGTGGAGATCGAGTCTGTTGGTGGGCGCGTACCTCGGGCACGGTCCCGGTCAGCCTTGCTCGCCGGTAGCCGGCGTCGATCGTGACGTCGCATGCAGCGGAAGCGAGGGAGGCGACAGCGATGTCGTGCGGCGGACCCTGGCGCGGAATACGTGCACGCAGTTCGGCCAGAGTGAACGGTCTGGTGATGTAGTCGACGGCGGCGCGTCGACCCCGACGACGAAGTCGAGTTCCTCGGCTCGTGCGGTGAGCCTGGCACGCGCACACCGCACGCGCCTTTTCGACCCGCCACACATTTCTGGCAGAGCTCTTTCCATCCGCTGACGCTGACCGGGCTGCTCGCTGGCGCGCCCCTTCCTACGTTGAACGTGTTCGCCATCCGATCGAAAGGACTGCATGATGCGTCACCGGATCAGCCTGGCGATGGCTATGTCGATTGGCGTGATCGCGACGGCATGCGGAAGCTCAGCGACCACGTCACCGACAACGACTCCAATAGTCACAACGACGACAACCGTCCCGTCCACCGGCGCAACCACGCCGCGTTCCTCTCCGGCGACGTTGGCTACATCCGCCCCCACATCCGCGACGGTATCCCCTGCATCGTCAGCGCCGGCAACGGCACCCACCACCGCTGCTGCTCCTCCCCCAGCAACAAGCGGTGGGGGTGCCGTTGACCCGAATGCACCCGAGGTCGTCGAGCCCGGCGACATTCCTGACAACCAGGTGTTCGTTGCGTTTCAGTCCCCGGACGGCATCTACTCGGTGACGGTTCCCGAAGGCTGGGCCCGTAGCGAAACCGGCGGCGTGGTCATGTTCACCGACAAGTACAACTCGGTCACGATCTCGTCAACGGCCTCAACCTCGGTCGTCTCGGTCGACGATGTCAAGAACAACGGGCTCACCGACGTCTCGTCGGATCCCACGTTTCGCCTTGTCGATGTCCAGCCGATCACCCGCAAAGCTGGCGACGGAGTGCTTGCGACGTACGAGATCGGCAGCGCTGCGAACCCTGTGACCGGGAAGAAGGCGTTGCTAGCGGTCGAGCGCTACGTGTTCGATCACAACGGCACCACGGTTGTATTGACTCTGTCCGGCGCCAAGGGTGCGGACAACGTCGACCCGTGGAAGGTCGTCAGCAATTCGCTGACCTGGAACGATTGAGCATCGCACCCGTGCGAGCCCCGACCGTCCGAACCCGACCCTCGAAGCGGTGAACTGATACCGCCCACAATCACTCGAGTCACGTCGATGCGCAGGTGTCGTCAAGCTGTATCCCAGCTCGTTCGAGTCACGCCTGGCGATCCGGGTCGGCCGTTTGCCTTGACGAGCCCGCCCGCGGGACAGTACGCATTTCCGGCAAGAGCATGACGCCTTGGCCCGAGACTGGCGGGTGCGGTTCTCGGCCCCGCGGCACCCTGTTCAAGTCAGTCAACCTTCTCGATGCCCTCGGCGTCGAACGGAACCTGGCATTGCGCAATGTCTCGCGCGGACCTCGATCGAGCGCGCATCGTCAGCCTGATCGACGGCGCCGCGAGATCGCCACACATCGCACGGCGGCAGAGATTCAGTCAGTCGAGATCGGGGTTGTCTCGGCTGACCAGGCGCGTTGGATGCTTGCTCAGCTTCCCGATCTGGAACGTTGGGCGCTCGGGCTGGCGGTTGTCGACGGCATGTCAATCGTGGAGCTGGCCAGCGTGCTCGATCGTTCAGTCGGTGCAACTCATTCGCTTCTAGCGCGAGCTCGTCGGAGGCTGCGCGAGACCATGGAAGGACGCTCTCGTGACGCTCACTGACGAACAGGTAGCCGTGCTGTTCTGGCGCGCCGAACGCTCGGCACCCCCCGAACTCTCCGAGAGTATCCTCGATCAGCTTCGAACGGTCCGGCCCGACTCGGTGCTGCTGACGGGTCCGGAACGCACGTCGCGATCTGGTCCGCTCCTCGACGTGGACGGGATGTCGCTTTCGTCGTCGCATGCGATCACCCTGGCCCCGAATCGTCCCACGTCGCGTCTCGTCCTCCCCTTTGTCGTGGCTGCCGCGATGATCGTGTCAGCGTTATTCGGAGTTGCATCGATACGCGATACCGAACAGTCAGCGCCGTTGGCGCCGCCTACGTCCCCGCGATACTCAAGCGGCCGAATCGACGGAACTCTCTCTGACCCCCGGGATCTCGATGTGTCACCATGGTTGGCCGGTGCTCCAGCCTGGCCAGTTGACCAACCGCGGGAATACATGATCGTGGATACGTCTGCGCTCACCGGGTGGACCGAACTCGAGGAGCAGGGAGCTCACCAGATCGGCGATGAACCGAGCTACGTGTGGTACACGAACATCACTGATCCTTCAGGTCACCAGTTCAACATCGCCGTCACGGACAGCACCAAGTATCCACGCGTCACCGCTGGCGAGAACGTTGACGTCAACGGAATTCCCGGCACCGCAAACCAGGGCGAGGTCTCATGGCCACTTGACGCAACGCACACGGCCACAGTCACGGAGTTCGGAACGACAGCCGTCGATCAAGCCGTCGACGTCGCACGCATGCTCACGCCCACAACGATCGCCTCGCTGCACAGCCGTCCTGTGAATGGCTATGACGACGTCACCCTCGATCCACAGGCGTCGTTCCGTGGCGTCTACGACGGGGTGGAATGGAGTGCGTCAATAACAGCGAACGACATCACGTACGCCGTCGCTCGACAGGCTGAAACAAGCATCGGCGGCGACGCGACATACCGACGTGCCCACGGCAACGCAACAATCGTCGTGTCGGCAGACAGCGACGACTGCGTCGTGATCGCCGGGTACCTCCCCAGCGGCGGACGGTACCTTCCCCAACTTGTCCTCTCCGACGGAACGACCATCGGCCTGCCGACGACCGCCGTCGACGACATCGACGAAGGATTCGTAATTTGCGTGCCCTACGCGCTGGACGTCACCGCCGTGGACCTCGTCACCGCCGCCGACGGGTCCATCGCCGCACATCACCCGATCGAACCGCTCCTGCAACCAAGTACCGGCACCATCGACACCCCGATCTCACTCCCATAGGCGCCGTGGCTCGATGCCCAGCGCCGCCGACGCCTGCCGGCTACATGGCGTGTTGCTCGACATTGCCATCACAGCCGGCCAGAGGCGCCGATCTGTCCCGATCATCGGCACCGACGGTGACGTCGCTCTGCGCCGCGCGTTCTGCGCTGATCGCGTATTTCTCGGTGGCGCCGATCGGCAGTTGTTCCGGTAATCCGTCAAGGGGTGATCGGGTTATTCCGGTAATCGGTGGTCAGCCGGTGTCAGCGGAAAGGGTGTCGAGGAGTCGGTTGTAGATGGCGGCGCGTTCGGTTTGGTGGTTGCGTTCGGCGTGTTCGGCTTGGGCCTTGAGCGTGGGTCGGAACTCGATGGTGGTCTGGTAGTAGCCGCAGCCTTCGCAGATCGTTTCGTAGATGCAGTCGGTCGCGATGGGCCGGTTGCACCAGCCGTTGGCGAGCATGCGGCGGTGCTCGGCGGCGAGTTGTTCGAGGCGTTGTTCGGGATCGGTGGATGTGTAGAGGGCGTCGATCTTCGCGGACGCCGACGCGTATTCGTCGGCGACGGTCTTGTTCGCGATCTTCGCGTAGGTGAGTGTCATGCGCAGACTGCGATGGCCGAGCATCGTCGCGATCGACTCGAGCCGCATCCCGCGATTGATCGCTTGGGTGGCGAGCGTGTGGCGCAACTGGTGCGGATGCACGTGACCGAGGCCGGCTGCGGCGGCGACCCGGCGAACGATCCGCGAGACGTGATGACGGTCCAACGGCTCTCCGTCGACATGGATCAACCGGCTGCCGGCCGGCGGGTGCTCGAGGGTCCACTCAGCGATCAGTCGGGCCGCATTGGGGTGTAGGGGGATGTTGCGGTCGTTGTGCAGTTTGCCGACCGGGACACGTAACCATGGTTCCCCGTCCAGCACGAACACGGCGTCGCCGGCGAGGTCGCACAGCTCGCCGACGCGCATCCCGGTGCGGGACAACACTTCGATCACGAGCCGGTCGAACGGCGCTGCGGCCGCTGCCGCGGCGGCGAGTCGGGCGGCTTGGACGTCATCCAAGAATCGGGGCAGCGGGTCATCGGCGACGGGGACGTCGATGGAGAAGATCGGGATCCGCATGGGTGCGTCGTCCCAGTCCCACTCGATGATCCGATCGAAGAAGGTGCGCAGCATCCCGAACCGTTGCCGGATCGTGTTCCTCGCTGGCGGCTTGCCAGCGGCGGTGATGTGGGCGACGAAGAACAGCTTGAATGCTTCGACGTGGGGTCGACGAACGTCGACGAACCCGGCGAGCTCGGGATGATTGTCGACGATGAATCGGGCGAAGCAACGCAGTGTGTTGTCAGCGACATCAACGGTTGCGGGGCGCATCGAGACGGCCAGCTGGTCCAGATAACGCCAGGCAGTGACCGCCAACTGTGGTGTGTGCGCAACCACGAGATCCCAGTCACGATGACGCGCAGGACCATCGGCGGCGCGTGCTGCGACGGCGCTCATCGCAGGATCCCGACCGACGCATCGATCAGGTTGCTGGCGCGTTGATACTCCTCGGCGAGCCATGCGTCGGCGAGATGGAGATAGACGCGTGTCGACTCGATCGATCGGTGCCCGGCCTGAGCCTGCAGTGCTTCCAACGCCATCCCGGCCTCACGCAGCCGGGTCAGACAGGTGTGCCGCAACTGATGACATGTAGCGCGTTCCACCCCGGCCCGGGTCTTGGCCGAAGCGACGATCTGCTCTAACCCGTTGATCGTCAACGGCGCACCGCGCCGCGCTGTCTTCAACACCACGAACAACGCATCGCTCGATGCGTCGACCGGCCGTTCCAAGCTGAGGTAGTTCGACACGCTCTGAAAGAACTGTGCCGACATCGGGATCAACCGTTGATGCCCGCCCTTGCCGTCCGCGATGAACACCCGCTTGTTCATTGGTTGCAGATCCTCGAGCCGCAACCCGATCACCTCGCAACACCTCAGACCGCCGAGCACCATCGCTTCGAGCATCGCCCGATCACGCCAACGGCGAGCCGCGCCCAACAACGCGATCACCGCAGCCGGTTCCAACACCTTCGGCAACGTTCGCGGTGTGCGGATCAACGGCGACCCGACCGGCTGACCGCCCGCCCCGGTGCGACGCGTCGCCATCCCACGCGGCACCGGGTTCGCCGCCATCTCACCGCACAACACCAACCAGTTGAACAACCCCGACATCACCGCCAACCGGCGACGGATCGTGCGCGCCGCCAACCCCGCCTCACCATCAGCGAGACGCACCACCCGGCCGTCACCGCCTCCACGCCGCTGCGCGCTGATGAACTCGAACACGTCCGCCGACGTCACCGCGACCGGTTCCTTGTCGATCACCGCGAAGAACGCGCGCAGATCCGACACCGTCGCGATCACCGTGTTCGGACGACACCTCGCCGCCACGAACTCGACATACCGATCCAACACCTCAGCCCGCGACAACGGGCGCGACACAACCTTCGACAACGACATCCCAGCGATCCCCGATCAACAGAATCCTGCTCAACGAGCAAGAGGCCCAAAGCCTCCTCGATTACCGGAATATCTACAGATCTGGCGCGATGCCTACCCGCAGCCCGGGTCGGCATTGGTGGGTGATTGGAGATGGATGTCGTCGGCGAGCGGCTCGTCAAGCGTGACCTTCTGAGTCACGATTCCGCACTCGAGGGTGCAGGAGTCACCATCGCGGAAGTCGCCCTGACGCACTACGTAGACAGCCACCACCGCGACGTCTCCGGTGACCTTGACCTGACCGCCGCCCGGAGCTTTCGCGCAGAATTGATGGATGGGATAGGAGGTCCGCACAGTGAGGGTGCGTCGGTCCGCGGAGACGTCGACTTCGCGAAGAGCAACCGGCGCGCGTGTCGAGCTGGTGACACCCGCGCACGAGGAAACCAAGACGGCTCCGACGAGAAGGCTTGCCATGTGCACGGGACTCAGCTTTGCATGACAAGTTGTGGCGAGCCGATCGGCAATTCTGCGCCAGGTCGCCTGGCTAGCCTCGGTTGCGTGTTGCAGATCGTCTTCACCGAGGAGGGCGTCGGACTAACGAAGGATCTCAGCGGGTGGCGAGTTCTTCAGAGTCGGTTCCCGAGCTACAAGGCATCGCTGGGTCCGTCCTCCGTCGATGAGATCGACGAGTACTTCGACCTGGACTACTCGGCCACCGGCCGTCCGTTCAGCCGTGACCAGATCGCAGCGTTCGTTGCGGACAGCAGCGAGACGGACGTCTGGGCGTATCACTGAACGCCGATCGACGCTCCTATGTTTGTCAAGTGGCGCTTTCGAGTTGTCTGAAGAGTTGGCGGGCGACGTAACGCTTCAGGCACCGGCTGATCTCGCGGTTGGACTTGCCTTCGGAGCGTCGTCGCTCGGCGTAGGCGCGGGTGCGTGGATCGGTGCGCAGCCTGGTGAGCACAATGACGTGGAGCACTCGATTGAGCTGGCGGTCTCCCGACCTGTTGAGGCGGTGCCGGTTGGTGAGTCCTGACGATGCCGGAATGGGTGATGTTCCGCTGAGACTCGCGAATGCTGCCTCATTGCGGCAGCGCCCTGGATGAGACCATGCGCACAACACTGTCGCCGCGACAATTGGACCAATGCCGAGTTGTTCAAGGAGGTCAGGTCGCCAGTCGCGAACGATGGCGAGGATGCCTCGTTCGTGTTCGGCGGCTTCGTTCTCGAGGTGCCGGGACCGTTGCGCGAGGCTGCGGAGCGCGCCTGCGATGACGCGGCTCTCCCGGTCCCAGCTGGGGTCGATTTCGAGGTTGGACGCGGTGGTCACGATCGCGTGAGTGGTCTGGCCCGCGAAGCGTTGACGGAGATGCTCGGGAGCCGACACGATCAGCGATTGCAGCTGACGTTGGGCGTCGCCGGCTGACTGGACCGCCATTGCTCGGACGGTGAGCAGCACAGATAGCGCCGCACGTTGCCCGCGACTGCGCGGTTGCGCCAGGTAGTTTCGGGCCAGCGCTTCGCGAGCGGCGCGCACAGCGTCGAGCGGGTCGGACTTCGCGCCGTGACGCCGGGCGGGCCTGTTGGGGCGATCCAGCTCGATCACGACTTCGCCGAGCTCGATGAGATGGCGCGCTAACCCGGCCCCGTAACCGCCAGTGCCTTCGATCGCCCACGCCCGAAGTCTCGAATGCCGATCCGCCATCTCGACCAATGCCTCGTATCCGGCCTGGTCGGCTGACTGCGTGTCGTGCTCGATTTCGGCGCCTGTCGCAGCACGGACCACTGCGGCGCTGTGGGTGTGTTTGTGGGTGTCGACCCCGATGATGAAGTCGACAGTTCTGCCAACATGTTCATTGCGTTTCTCCTTGCCGGTAGGGACGTGGTTCCGGTCCGGTTCGGAGATCGGCAGGACTGTGATGGGACACACCAGGCGTAACTGGTGGTCAAGCTCCTGATCAGGCCAGTTCTTCGAGCCGGGCCGGCGCCGAGTGATCGCGAACGGACATGTCACAAACAGGACACTCCGAAGAGGTCGGTCAAGAAGAGAGCCACGTTCACGATCACTCGACGTCACAGCCCAGCACACGCTGGGCCGCAACACCGATACTCACAGTCAACTGGCGACTTTGAAGCGCTGTCGGGGCGCGTCGGAGTGGCCCGGGTCGGTGACGCGGGCGATCGGGTCTAGCGTGTTGTCGGGTTCGGGAGTGACTGCTCCGAAGAGTCGGGTCATGTAAGGGCGATGCCGGCCACGCTGGATTCAGTGACGTCCTCGCGTTGTCCTCCCGGACCCAGCGGTCCTGCTCGAGCCGTGTAGTTCCGCGTTTCTGGAGGCCTGTCGTCCGATGCGCCGCAACGTCCACGCGCATTGCGGCCGCCCGGCCTCGGTCGTCCGCACAACCCTCCCTCAGAACACGGGGTTCGCACGGGGTTTCCACGATGCGGCCAGCGTTGGCTGAGGGGTAGAACTCGCATACCGTGCTCACCTGCACGGGTACAGGGGGATGCAGCGTGGACTTGGACGAGCGACGACCGTGCTTTCGACGACCTGACGCACGACGAGGCAGTCGAAGCGCAAAACATCGCCCTCAGAGATCTTCCTACCCATCCGGATCCATCCCGGGCTCGGGGCCCGGGGCATGAACATGCGCGGGGTGCAGCGTGGTGTGGCGGGGGTGATCGTGGCGTTGTTCGCAGTCTCAGGTTGTGGCGGCAGCAGCGGCACCAAGACACTGTCGGCCGACACCTTCGTGTCCGCGGTGAACACCGAGTGCCGCACCGCGTCGCGTGCCATCGACAAGATCGACTTCAGTGACAAGAACGCGATCAGCGACGCCAGCGACACCATCCAGACCTTGCTCGCCACGCTGGCCAAGCTCAAGGCGCCAAAGGCGCTGCAGGCCGACTTCGACGACTTCACCAGCAGCCTCGGCGATCAGATCACCCAGTTCGGCAAGCTCGCCAAGGCGGTCAAGAAGGGCGATGGCGACGCCGGCCAGGCTGCGAGCGACGAGCTCGACAAGCTCTCCAAAGGCGGCGACGCCGCGGCCGATTCACTCGGCGCCAAGAAGTGCGTCGGCGTCACCGGCGCGGCGAGCTCCACCGCCACCACCGACACCGCGGCGCCCGACACCACCGTGCCCGACAACACCGTGCCCGACACCACGGTGCCTGACACCCAGGCTCCCGACACCACCACGGTGAACACGCCACTGCCCATCGACACCCCGGTCGAGACCGTGAACACAACGGCCACCACCACCACCACCTCGTCGTCGGGCAGCCTTGCCCCCGACGACGCCTCCGCCGTGTTCACCCCGACCCCCGGCTACACCTGGGCGACGTTCGACTACAAGAGCGTGGAGACCGCCGGCAACGACCCCGTGCTCGGGCCCATCGTCTCCGGCTACTTCGTCGGGTCGATGCGCCAGACCGCCGACCCGACGGTCATCGTGAACGTGTACGTGACGATCCTGGACAACGGGGTCGACTGGACGCCCGCGCAGCTGACCGCCTACTACAACTTCGAGCTGGGCGACGGTGGTGGCACCGACATCACCACCCTGACGCTGGCGCTCCCCGGCCAGTCCAAGACCTTCGGGGACTACACCTTGGCAGCCGTGAACGGCCCGGGCTTCGGCGTCGCCATCTTCGGCCTCACCAGCGCTTACATCCCGAACTTGATCGACGGATTCGTCTCGGTCCAGTCGAACGGCATGCCACTGCCCGACACGACAGTGCCACTGCCCGACACGACCGTGCCAGATGGCCCCAGCGCCTACCAACACGCTGCGGAGAAGGCGATCACGAGCACTAACGGGCTCGGCACGGGCTCATCGGCCAACTGCGACGTACCGAAAAGCACTGATGTCGGCACGACATTCAAGTGCATCGGGACAGAGTCCGACGGCACGACTCACACGTACTTAGTGACGATCGACAAGCTCGATCACGTCGTAGCAGAAGAAACGGCCCCCTAGCACCCACGCCGAAGACCCCGGCTCAGCGTCGAATCAGCCAGGCAGGTAGATGTTCACGGGCATCGCCGAACTGCCGTTCCGAGCCACGGACGAGATACGCGATCCGCCCATAACACGCGCCCAGGACCACGCCACAGCCGCCGGCGAGCAACGCGCCAGATCGCGGCGCATCCGGCGCGTCACGTAGCCGGCGGTCGGTGGCATGGCGCGACGTCGCGAGCTGGCAGGCTTGACGGATGACTGATCACCAGGTGAAGTTCGGATGGCTCTCGCCCGTGGCTGGGCATGGGGGCAGCGACTTCCAGCCCATCGTGCAGTACCAGGAGACGCACATCCTTCCGCACGCCCTGCCCCATTTCGATTCGGTGTGGATCGCCGACCACTTCTACGGCTTCGACGCCGACAAGCGCGAAGGGTTCCTCGAAGGATGGACGACGCTCACCTGGCTGGCGGCGAAGTTCCCCGACGTCATGCTGTGCCACCACGTGCTCGGGCACGGCTATCGCAACCCGGCGCTCACGGCCAAGATGGCCGCGACGCTCCAAGTGCTGTCGGGCGGGCGCTTCATGTTGGGCATCGGCGGCGGCTGGCGCGAAGACGAATACCACTCCTACGGATACGAGTTTCCTCCGGCCGCAACGCGGCTGCGTCAGCTCGAAGAGGTCGTGCAGATCTGTCGCCTGATGTGGACCGAGGAGCATCCGACGTTTGAGGGTTCCCATTTCTCGATCAAAGATGCCGCCGCCACGCCCCGACCAACCGTGGTGCCGCCGGTGTGCATCGGCAGTTCGGGCGAGCAAATCGGACTTCCCATCGTCGGACGCCAAGCCGACATCTGGAACACGTCATACCGCTCCGACGACGACTGGAACCGCAAGCGCAACATCGTCGACTCGGCCGCAACGGCGGCCGGACGCACACCGACCGACGTCGAGTCGTGTGTCACCGTCGCCGGCGACCTTCCAACCACCGACGCGGAGTCGAGTGCATGGGTGGAGCGGTTGCTCCACCTCGTCGATCTCGGCGTCACGTATCTCGTCATGGATTTCGGCCATCCGCTCCACCCCGAGCCGGCAGTCCGGTTCGCAGAGCAGGTCATCGCGCCCATCCGCTCATCGCTTTCGTGAGCGAGTTCCTCCCGCTGCCACCGTGGCAAGAACTCGTCGCTCCGCTGCCCTCGTCGTGACGCACCCGCACGTGGGCGCGGTGCGCAACCCGGAGGGCGCGTCAGGGGAAGTAGCCGTTCACATCAGCGATGAGATGCGTTGGTTGGCTGGTGAACAGGCACACATCGCCGCCTGAGCCGATCTGTGTGATGACAGCATTCGGCACGGTCTGTTGGGCGACGAAGTTCAAGTTGGAGGCCAGTGGTGGATCGATGCCGCACGGGTACACCGTCACGTAGCCGTCGGCCACCGGCTCGGTGACCGTGACGTTCAAGACCGCGGTGGTTGCGGAGGGGGGAACTCCGCCGCGACCAGCGACGTGGAGCACGGTCACTGTGCCGGTGGCCCGCTGACCGGCGCCCGCCGAAAGGCCGTCGACCGTCGGGAAGCCGAGCCGGGTGTCCAGCAGGCGGGCTGGAGGCAACGCCCCGTACGTCGCGCCGGGAGAGAAGTAGCCGTCGAGGTCGACGACAAGTTGGGTTGCTTGCTGCGTGAAGATGCACACCGTTCCGGTGGGGCTGAGCTTGGAGATGACCAAGTTGGCGATGGTGAGACCGCGTGTGTAGTTGAGGTTCGACGCCAGTGGTGGCGCAGTGCCGCACGGGTACACCGTCACGTAGCCGTCGGCCACCGGCTCGGTGACCGTTACGTTCAAGACAGCGGTGGTTGCG
>JAOBWO010000209.1 GCA_025463415.1 Acidimicrobiales bacterium
ACCGAGCCGCGGAAGTCGGGCAGCTCGTCCTCCATCCGCTGGAGGCCACTGCTGTCCATCACCGTGACCACGTCCTTGGTGCCACCGATGAAGAAGCTCGGCATCGTGATGTCGGCCAGGGTGTAGCCCTTGACGACCTCGTAGTTGGCGTCGAGGTTGCGGTAGTAGCTGAGTGGGCCGAAGAACCCGCTGGTGCGGAACTGGGTGGCGTAGTGCTGCAGGTCGTCCTCGGTCATCCACGACCAGGGCAGTGGCGGAGGCTCGGGCATGTTGGTGAGGAAGCCGGTGCCTTCCATCGGAGCGAGCTCGGTGGGGATCACGAAGCCCTCTCCGCTGGCACCCCAGAAGACCTTGCGCAACGTGTCGTAGGGATCTGCCTGCAGCTCGGCTTCCGCAGGCCCGACCGGCTGGAAGTAGAGAATGTAGAAGAAGCGGTCGCCGTAGACCATCTTGAACAGCGTCGTCGGTGGTCCGGGCCATGACACTGCCGGCACGCTGACCCCGACGACGGCACGGACGCGGTTCGAGATCAGGCGAGCGGCCTCCCACACGATCAACGATCCCCAGTCGTGACCGACGAAGACGGCGTCGTCCTTGCCGGCGTCGTCGAGCAGCGCAGCTAGGTCGCCGGTGAGCTGCCGGATGCCGTACGCGCTGACGTCGCCCGGCACGGACGACGTGCCGTAGCCGCGCTGATCGGGGGCGAGCACGTGGTAGCCGGCGGCAGCCAGCGCCGGCATCTGATGGCGCCACGAGTGCGCACCCTCGGGAAAGCCGTGGCACAGCAAGACCGTCGGGTCGCTGGGGTCACCGGCCTCGAGCACGTGCAGCTCGACGCCGTTGACGAAGGCGACGCGCTCGCGGATCTGGTGGCCGATCGGTGACGCGACCATCAGGGTTGCGCCGGAGCAGACGTCGCCGCCGGGGCGCGGTTGGCGAGGGCGGACTCGCTGATCGCGCACAGCTGGGCCCACGTCAGCCCGGGGCTCGACCAGAGCGCATCGAACGCGACGTCGCCGGCGTCGGTGAAGCCGTGCCGGTTGCGGAAGTTGTAGAGCCACCGCTGCCGGTTGACGTGCACGCCCAGGCGTTCCAGTCGGCCGATGCAATAGGTCTCCCACGCCGCCACCTGAGCGAGGCTCAGCTCCTCGTCGGGCGGCGCCTCACCGAACCCGCCGTCGAGGCGATCGCTGGCACGCAGCAGCACTCGGCCGAGCGCGGTGGCGGTGATCGTCTCGCTCTGCTGGCGCGGCTTGCGGGTGTCCTCGAACGCACCACTCGCGGCGCGGATCGCGATCGCTCCGTCGACGATCTGCATGTCGGTGCGCGCCAGCGGCGACGTCTCGTCGACGGCGATCGTGACGATGCGGTCCTGCAGGCCCAAGGCACCGACGAGCTCGTCGGCGATGCGCTGGATCGTGGCGGCCTCGAAGGAGACGTAGGTGAAGGTGTCGGGGCTGACGGTGACAGGCATCGCGCTATCCGGCCGGTGCGTGATCGGCCGCGGCGCGGGCGCCGGCGATGCGGGCCTTGCGCTCGTCGAGGGCTTGGATGCTGACCTCGTTGATCGCCTCGACCTCGTCGTCGGTGAACCCCGCCAGCGAGCGGAAGCGGCGGGCGAGCCCGATCGGCGATTCGTCGCTGTCGCTGCGGGTGCCCCCGTAGCTGAACAGCTTGTCGACGACGCCCTGGAAGTCGAGCGCCTTCTTGCGGCGCTCGGGGTCGTGCTCGGTGACCTTGCGCAGCCAATCGGATCCCATCCGCACGTGGGTCACCTCGTCGGCCAACATCCAGTCCTCGCAGAACTCGAGGTACGGGTCGCCGGCGAGATCGCCGAACTCCTTCATCGTCGTGAACACGTCGATCGCGAGGCCTTCGAGGGCGCGGTTGACACCGGCCAAGCGCAGCACCGGATCGTTGCTGCAGGCGGCCGCGAAGAGCACCGTGTTCTCGGCGTACTGACCGATCTCGGTGCCCATCCAGTCGCTCAACTTCACGCTGATCTCGACGTGCCGGGCTTCGTCCCAGCACTGCCGGGCCATGTCCAGCTTGAGTGCGAACGGCACGTCCATGTCGCTGCTCTCGGTCGCCGCGGTGCCGGTTTTCGCGACCCCGGCGGTCTCGAAGTCGAAGCACGTGCGCCCGGCACCTTCGAGCGCCTGGATCTCGCCGACGAAGATGCCGTGCATCAACCCGCGTGCACCATCGCTGGCGTCGCGGCGCTCAGGCGTCAGACGGAACTTGGTCCGCGGCTTGTCCTGCGCAGCGCCATCGATGTTGAGGGCGGTCCGCTGGTCGGCGAAGCGCTCCTTCATCGTGATCGCGGCGAACCGTTCGTCGCGGGCGAGGTCGTCGACGGGAAGGAACTTGCGCATCGTCGCTCCTACATCCCGCCGAGGGTGCCGGGGCCGGCGATGCCCCCCGCTTCGATCATGATCGACTCCAGCTTCTGCTGGTGCGACGCAGCCCGGGCGGCCTCCTCCGGCGTCTCGATCAAGCTCTGCAGGATCATCTCGCCGTCGCGCCAGTCGTCGAACTCGTCCTGCAGGATCAGCTTGAGGCTGCGGATCGTCGGGGCGTCGGTGATCTCGCTGGTGCCGTTGAGGTGGTACGTGTAGGCGGCGATGAAGCGTGGGATGAAGACGCGGTAGACGCCGGTCAGCTTCTCGATCGTCTGGTCCGGCGCTTCGGGCTCCGTCATCGCCTCGACGAAGCGCACCATCGCGTCGTTGGCCGGCACGGTGAGCCGGTCCGGGTTCATCTCGCGCAGCTCGGGAAGACGCTTGTGCCACAGCTCGGCGTGCCACGCGTGGTGGTAGCAGTGCGTGCCGAGACGCATCTTGACGTCGAGCTCGGGCACCGTGGCCACCCAGCCGCCGAGCGCTTCGAACAACTTCATCTCGGCCCACTTGTAGTTGCCGACGCGCCGCGCCGTCTCCTCGACGTCGAACAGCCCAGGGAGCGTGCGTCGATCCCATGGCGCAAACGGCGCTCGGGCCTTGAATGGATCTGCCACCTGTTTCCCCCACGGATCACACGAACGATCGTTCGCGGGGGAGACTACCTGCTCCTGTTTCGCCACTCGGCGTCGGCCTCGCCCAGTTCCGTCGCCGGGGCGGCGCCGGTCTGGTACTCGAGCAGCATCGCCCGCCAGGGTGCGGTGACCTCCAGCTTGCCGAGCAGCGCCGAGACGCCCCAGACGACGCGGTCGAGGATCACGAAGCTGGCGGGCATGTTCAGCTGCTCGATCACCGGCGCGTGCGGTCCCTTGAGATCGATCATCTTCGTCAGCGTGTCCCTCATGAACTCTCGCGTGAACGTGAACGTGCCGCTGAGGTACGGCACATATGGCGAGCTGACGTAGGCGTGCACCTGCTCGGCGCTGAGGCCGTGATCGGCCACTAGGAAGCCGACGTCCTCCATCGCCGCCATCGTCGCCGCGGGATCGCGCTGGACGATGACGGCGTCGAGCGTCGGGGACAGGCGCTGCCACTCGCCGGGTGACCAGCGCTTGACGAGTCCGAAGTCGAGGAACGTCACGGAACCGTCGCGCTGGAACCGGTAGTTGCCCGGATGTGGATCACCGTTGAACGCCCCGAGGAAGTACACGGAGTGCTGCGCGAACCGCCAGATCGATTCGCCCGCGCGTCGCCGAGCCGCTTCGTCGGCGGTCGCGATGAAGTCCTTCCAGGTGAGGCCGTCGACCCATTCGGTGGCGATCACCTTGCCGGTCGAGCAACGCTCCACCACGGCGGGCACGGTGATGAACGGATGATCTCGGTAGTAGTCGGCGAACTCGGTCTGGTTGCGGGCCTCGATGCGGTAGTCCAGCTCGTCGCCCATCCGGTCGCGCAGCTCGTCGACCAGCGACCTGGTGTCCAATCCCTTCAAGGCGAACATGCTCAACATCGAGTACATCGCCTGCGCGTTGTTGAGGTCGGCGACGATCGCATCGCCGACACCCGGGTACTGCACCTTCAGCGCGACGCGACGGCCGTCGCGCAGCACGACGCGATGGACCTGGCCGATCGATGCCGCTGCGACTGGGTTGGGCGACCAGTCCAGGAACAACCGCTCGGGCTCGTCGCCGAGCTCGGCGACGACGACGCGTCGTGCCGTCTCGGGTGGCATCGGTGGGGCATCCGCGAACAGCGACGACAACGACTGCTGGGCTTCCTCCGGCAGTGACTCCATGATGAAGCTGACCAACTGGCCGGCTTTCATCATCACGCCCTTCATGTTGCCGAGCTCGGCCGCGAACTCGTCTGCGGCCCGCGCGGCGAACCGCTGGTCCATCGCGTCGCGGCGCGCAGTACCCACGAAGCGCCGGCGAACGCGCACGGCCGCGTAGCGGGCTGCGTTGCGACCGGTGAGCAGCGCGATGCGTCCGGACCGCTGGAGCTGGGTCCGCAGCGCGCCGAACGGCGGCCGCACCACTACGCCTCCGGCAGTCGCCTGGCCGTCGGTCGGGCCTCGAGCAGGTCGTCGCCGAGCGGCCGGCCGGTCACCTCGCACGTCCAGTACTGGCCGGTCTCGAGGCGGGCGAGGGCGATCTCGACGTCGGCCAGATCGGTTTCGATGGCATCCAGATCGAGTTCCACGGGAGCGCACGATACCCCGGTGCGCTGCCGGTCGTGGATCGACGACGGACCGGCGGGATGGCGTACCCTCTGCCGGTGGCGAACGTTCGACTGAAGAACCTGACGAAGCAGTTCGACGGGGTGACGGCGGTGGACGGTGTCGATCTCGACGTCGCCGACCGCGAGTTCATGATCCTGCTCGGGCCGTCGGGTTGTGGGAAGAGCACGCTGCTGCGGATGATCGCCGGGCTGGAGGATCCCACCGAGGGCGAGGTCTACATCGGTGAGACGATGGTCAACGACGTCCTGCCCAAGGACCGCGACGTCGCCATGGTGTTCCAGAGCTACGCGCTCTACCCGCACAAGACGGTGCAGGCGAACATCGAGTTCCCCCTCAAGGTGCGCAAGGTGGACAAGGTCGAGCGGGCGAAGTCGGCCCTCGCCGCGGCGGAGTCGTTGGGCCTCGGCGAGTACATGTCGCGCAAGCCCGGCGCGCTCAGCGGCGGTCAGCGCCAACGGGTCGCGCTCGCCCGTGCGATCGTGCGCAAGCCGGCCGTGTTCTGCATGGACGAGCCGCTGAGCAACCTCGACGCGAAGCTGCGCGGTGAGACGCGCGCTGAGTTGATCGCGCTCCACCAACGGCTCGAGTCGACGTTCATCTACGTCACCCACGATCAGGTCGAGGCGATGACGATGGGCAACCGGATCGCGGTGATGTCACGCGGCAAGATCGAACAGGTCGGCACCCCGCAGGACGTCTACGACCGCCCCGCGTCAGTGTTCATCGCCCAGTTCGTCGGCACGCCGCCGATGAACATTCTCCCGGCTGGATCGATCGAGACCGGCAAGCACCTCGTCGGCGTGCGGCCCGAGCACGTGCACATCTCGCCAGAAGGCTCGCTGGCGATGACGGTGACCCTCGTCGAACAGCTCGGCCACGAACTGCTCGTCACCGGTCGCGTCGGCGAACGGCGGGTCGTGGTCCGCCAGCCGGCTCACTCCGTGGTGCCCGAGATCGGAGCCGAGGTCCGCATCGTCGCCGACGCCGCCGACCTTCACCGCTTCGACCCCGTCACCGAGCTGAGGATCGACATATGAGGCAACGCCGCTGGCGCGACTCCGGCCTGGCTGTGTTGATGTTGGGCCCGTCGATCGTGATCCTCGGCTGGTTCGTCGTGTACCCACTCGTCAAGGCGATGATCCTGGGCACGCAGCGGTGCAGCCCCTCGGGCAGCTGCCCGGTGCACGGCGGCCTGCAGCAATACGTCGACGCGTTCACGAGCACACAGTTCCAGGACGCGTTGATCGTCACGATCAAGTACGCGCTGATCACGGTGCCAATCGGCGTCGTGCTCGGTCTCGCCCTGGCGGTCCTCGCGGACAAGTACATCCGCGGCATCGGCATCTTCCGCACCATCTTCTCCAGCACGGTGGCCACCAGCGTTGCGGTCTCGTCGGTGATGTGGTTCTTCCTCCTCAACCCGAACGTCGGCGTGCTGGCCGATCTGCTCGGCGGGGTGTTCAAGACGCCGGGCCTCCTGCAGGGCAAGGGCACGGCGCTGTGGGCGGTGTCCGCCAGCTCCATCTGGGCCAACCTCGGGTTCACGTTCATCGTCATCACGGCCGGCCTGCAGAGCGTGCCGAAGGACCTCTACGAGAGCGCCTACGTCGATGGCGCGAACGGCCTCGGCCGGTTCACCAACGTGACCCTGCCGCTGATCTCGCCCGTGCTGCTGTTCGTCACGGTGGTGCTCACGGCGCGGGCGTTCGAGTCGTTCGCGGAAGTCGACCTGCTCACCCAAGGCGGCCCGAAGGGCTCCACCACGACGCTGACCTACCTCGCCTACGGTCGTGGCCTGCCGACGTCTTCGGACGACGGGTTGCGCGCCACCGTGTCCGTGCTGGTCTTCTTCGTGCTCTTGATCCTCGCCCTCGTGCAGTTCCGCGGCCTCGAGAAGCGGGTCCACTATGGCAATTGACCAGATCCGCGGCGGCCGCAAGATCGGTCGCTACGTGTTGCTCGTCGTCATGGCTGCGATCGTCCTGTTCCCGATCTACGTCATGGTCATCGGCGCGCTGAAGCCGGGCAACAAGGTGCTCGTCAACCCGCTGCTGCCGAGCAACGTCACGTTCAGCACGATCACGCGCGCCTGGCGTTCCGGCCACCTGGCCCGCGCCCTCGTCAACTCGTCGATCGTGGCGCTGGTCGTGACGACCGCGCAGGTGATCACGTCGGTCATGGCCGCGTATGCGTTCGTGTTCTTGAAGTTCCCGGGCCGCACGGTGGTGTTCGTGCTGTTCCTCGCCACGTTGCTCGTGCCGCTCGAGGCCACCCTCACCGTCAACCGGCGGACGATGCAGAGCCTCGGTTGGCTGAACAGCTACAAGGGTCTCACCGTTCCATTCCTCGCGACAGCATTCGGCATCTTCATGATCCGCCAGGTGTTCCTGACGATCCCGAAGGAGATGCGCGAGGCTGCGTCGATGGACGGCCTCGGTCACATCGGCTTCCTCCGTGAGGTGGCCGTACCGCTGTCGCGTCCCACCATCGGCGCGCTGGCCCTGTTCGCGTTCCTCACCTCGTGGAACCAGTACTTGTGGCCGGTGCTGATCACCACCAACTCGGACTACAACACCGTGCAGACCGGCATCGCTGCACTGCAGCGCGCCAGCCTCTCTCAACCCAACCTCGTGATCGCCGGCACCGTCATCATCGCCCTGCCGATCTTCGTCGTGCTGATCTCGTTTCAACGTCAACTGGTGCGCGGCCTGACGGCCGGCGCCGTGAAGGGATGACCATGCGTCCTCGCATCGCTCTGTCCGTGCTCGTCGCCGGAGCCGTCACCGCTGCAGCGTGCAGCTCAGGGGGCAAGAGCCTCGACAACGCCGGCATCCCCGACAAGACAACGGCCACGACGGCCGCCCCGGCCTCGACGGCCGCGGCCACCACACTGGCGCCGGGGGAGACTGTCGCCCCCGGCGAGACCGTGACTCCCGGTGCGACGGATGCGACGGTCGACACGACGCCGGCTGAGACCGCCGCGCCGGTCACCACCGTGCCGACGCTGCTCAGCACGTTGCCGAAGTGCGACGTGACGGTGCTCGACTCCGCCTCGGCATCGGGTCCGGTGAACATCACGTTCTGGCACTCCCTGTCCGACGCGAACGGCGTGGCCCTGCAGGCGCTGACGGACCAGTACAACTCGTCCCAGTCGAAGGTGCACGTCGACCTCCAGTTCCAGGGCGGCTACGACGTCACCATCGACAAGTACCTGCAGAGCGATGCGG
>JAOBWO010000211.1 GCA_025463415.1 Acidimicrobiales bacterium
CGACCACGGCGTCGCCACCGACCACCACCACGTCACCGACGCCGAGCACCTGACGGCGCGCTCGCCGCGCCCGGAGAAGCGGCCCGCGTCCGACGAATTCGCCCAGCGCCTGCGCGTCCATCCCACCGCCGCCGCCGCTGCACCGCCGCACTGGGCGCGCTCTTCACTTGCGAATCTCCACGTGATGAAACCCTGCCGGGGTGGTGGGGGCGGATGTCACGCGCGGTGTGGTTTGATTCGCTTCCACGGCACGATTCGGCATCGGCGGTTCCGATTCGGATGTCGTCCCGGATTTCATCACGTGGAGATTCAAGAAGGCGGCGCTGCCGGGCAGTCGAAGGGCACGACAGCTCCGCTGGACCGCTGGACCGCCGGCACGATGCGTCTCAGACGGGCTGGCGGGCCTCGGCCAGGAAGTTGCGGAGCAGGTCGTGACCAGCCGCGGTGAGGATGCTCTCCGGATGGAACTGCACGCCCTGGACCGGGAGCTCACGGTGCCGGACGCCCATGATGATGCCGTCGTCCGTGGTGGCGGTGACCTCGAGCACGTCCGGGACCGTCGCTGGATCGATCACCAGCGAGTGGTACCGAGTCGCGGTCAGCGGGTTGGGGAGGCCGGCGAACACGCCTGCGCCTCGGTGGCGGATGACGCTGGTCTTGCCGTGCATCAACTCGGGCGCACGGACCACGGTGGCGCCGAAGACCCGGCCGATGCCTTGGTGGCCGAGGCAGACTCCCAGCACTGGCACCCCTCGCTCGGCGAAGGCCGGCACGCACGCGCAGAGGATGCCGGCGTCTTCCGGTCGACCCGGCCCGGGAGACAGCAGCACTGCGTCGGGTTCGAGCGCGAGGGCCTCGTCGACCGTCAGCGCGTCGTTGCGGTGCACGATCGGATCGGCCCCGAGCTCGCCCAGGTACTGCACGAGGTTGTAGACGAAGCTGTCGTAGCTGTCGAGCACCAGAACACGGGTCACGCCGACAGCCTGCCCCGTCCGGCGCTGTCGTGTCGAACGCGTTCTTGCCGTAGACTCGCTTTTTCGTGGCACCACCTAAGCGCAGAACCGGCGGACGAGTAACCCCCAAGGGCACCAAGCCGGGTCAGCTCCCCCGCGCCAGCGCCGCACCAATCGGGTCGAGCACCAGCACGCGCACCTCGGCGACGGCCGGCGTCACGCCGTCGTCGCGCTACACGCCGCCCGTCCCGCGTTCGGTGAAGGAGAGCCCGCGCTGGCTCCCGGTGCTGATGTGCGTGTTCTTCTTCATCGGCATCGGGGCGATCCTGGCCCGCTACCTGCTGTCCGACTCGGTGGGCAACTGGCTGGTGTTCGCCGGCCTGGCGTTCGTGCTGTCCGGGCTGTACACGGCCACGAAATGGCACTGACTACCCACTTTCGCTGAATTACAACCATGTTGTTTCTCAACATGTTTATCCACAGAATGTGGACAACTACGGGTCACTCGATCGGGGCGACGATGTCCATGTCTTCGAGGCAGTGACGCGGCGGCGGGGGGTCCTCGTCGGGTGCCAGGGTCATCTTCAGCTCCAGCCCACAGACGCTGCAGCGGTACTTGACGTTGATCCGGCGCATCTCACCTGCTGGTGGAGGCCCGGGCAGCGGTGTCGTCATGCTGCGCAGCATGCCGATCCCGGTTTTCCACAGGACATAGCCGATCACGACCGCGCAGAACACCCACAGGATGGTCGTCAGCGCGGGCATGCGTCCACGCTACCGGCCCCGCTTCAGCCCAACCGTTCGATGCCGCGTCAGCCCAACCGTTCGATGCCGCGTCAGCCCAATCGTTCGATGACCGTCGCGTTCGCCATGCCGCCGCCCTCACACATCGTCTGCAGTCCGTAGCGCCCGCCTGTGCGCTCCAGCTCGTGGAGCAGCGTCGTCATCAGGCGTGCTCCTGAGCAACCAAGTGGATGGCCGAGTGCGATCGCGCCGCCGTTGACGTTGACCCGTTCCATGTCCGGATGCAGCTCCTGCTGCCAGGCGAGCACCACCGAGGCGAACGCCTCGTTCATCTCGATCACGTCCATGTCGTCGATGGTCAACCCGGCGCGGTCGAGCACCTTGTGGGTGGCCGGGATCGGTGCGGTGAGCATGTAGCGCGGATCGGCGCCGGCCAGCGCGAAGTCGACGAACCGCGCACGCGGGGTGAGCCCGAGCGACGCGGCCCGGTGCTCGCTCATGATCAGGATCGCCGCAGCGCCGTCGGTGATCTGCGACGAGTTGCCGGCAGTCACCCGACCGCCGTCGTCCTCCGCGCGGAACGCCGGCTTGAGCTTGCCGAGCGATTCCATCGACGTCGGTCGCGGACCCTCGTCGACTCGCATGATCTTGCCGACGGCGTCGATCACCGGCACGATCTCGCGCTCGAATCGGCCCTCCTTGGTGGCACGCTCGGCGCGCTGCTGGCTGCGCAGGCTGTACTCGTCCATCGCCTCGCGGCCGATGCTCCACCGGTCGGCGATCATCTCCGCCGAGATGCCCTGCGGGACCAGCCCGCCATCGGACTGGTACCGATCGGCGATGGTGGGCCCGAACGGGAAGCCGAACTTGGCATCCATGAACGATGCGCCCATGGGAACGCGCGTCATGACCTCGACACCCGCTGCGACCACGACGTCGTACGCGCCGGCGATGACACCCTGCGCGGCGAAGTGCGCTGCCTGCTGGGACGAGCCGCACTGTCGATCGACCGTGGTGCCCGGCACCGAGTCCGGCCACCCCGCCGCCAGCACCGCGTTGCGACCGATGTTCGCGGCCTGCTCGCCGACCTGCATCACGCACCCCATGACGACGTCGTCGACCAGCGCTGGATCGAGACCGGTGCGATCGACGAGGGCGCGCAACGTCTCCGCAGCGAGGTCGACGGGATGCCAGTCCTTCAACCGTCCGTTGCGGCGCCCGAGCGGTGTCCTGATGGCATCGACGATGACGGCTGTGGGCATTGGCGGGCTCCCAGGTGGCGGAGGCACGAGTCTGGCCCTCCGCCTCTGATCCGCGCCACTTCAGTCGAACTCGTCGATGACCTTGGTGAGGGCGCGCTGGACGCCGGCGACGTCGGATTCGGTGAGCTTGCTGAGGAAGAACCGCTTGAGCACCCGGTGGTAGGTCGTGCTGGCGCGGCGCCATGCCGCGCGGCCGTCCTTGGTGAGCACGACCACGACCACGCGCTGGTCTTCGGGATCGGCGCGGTCCCGGCGGATGAGACCCTCGTCCTCCATCCCGTTCAGCTGTCGGGAGAGGCTGGAAGGGCTGGCAACGAGGTGCTCGGCCAACTCCATGACGCGCATCTTGCCGCCCGCGTCCTGCAGCGCGTTCATCGTTTCGAACCACGTCAACGGAAGCTCACGTTCGGCCCTCAGCGCGTCGGTGAGCGCGCGGTCGAGCAGGGAGTGCGCCGTACGGAGGGAGCGCCAGACCGCGAGTCGTTCGGGGTCCGGCGCGGCCACTACGCGGTGGCCTTCAGCGCAGCCTCGAACGCGCCGAGGCCGATCTCGATCTCGTGCTCGTTGACGACCAGTGGTGGCATCCATCGCAACGTCGTGCCGTAGGTGCCGGCGTTCATCAGGATCATCCGACCTTCCTCGAGGCAGTGCTTCTGGATCGCGGCGACCCTGGCCGAATCGGCGAGCTCGGTGCCGACCATCAGGCCCAGACCTCGGACCTGCGTGATGCCGTCGTCGTGCCGCTGCAGTTCGCGCAAGCCGTCCATCAACTGCCGGCCACGATCGCGAACGTTCTGCAGGAACGCCGGTTCCTCCATGATCTCGATCGTCGCCAACGCCGCAGCGCATCCGATCGCGTTGCCACCGTAGGTGCCGCCGTGACTGCCCTTGCTCCACTTCGCGTCGAGCGCGGCGGTGGTGCCCAGCGCTGCGAACGGGAAGCCGGAGGCGATGCCCTTGGCCATGCAGATGATGTCCGGCTGGATGCCGTAGTGCTCGACCGCGAACAGCTCCCCGGTACGACCGAACCCGCTCTGCACCTCGTCGGCGATGAACAGGATCCCGTGCGTCCGACAGCGCTCGACCAACCCGGCGATGAACGCAGGCGGGGCGGGGATGTAGCCGCCTTCGCCGAGCACGGGCTCGAGGATCATCGCCGCGGTCTCCTCCGGCGCGGTCATCGACTTGAGCAGATGATCCAGGCCGTGCAGCGCACGGGCGACTTCAGCGTCCTGATCCGCAGCGAGCGGATCGGGGAACGGTGCCACGTAGATGCCGGCGGGCAGCGGGGCGTGTCCTGCGCGGTAGCCGGTCTTCGACGTCGTCATCGCCATCGCCATGTGCGTGCGCCCGTGGAAGCTGCCGCTGAACACGATGATGTGCGGACGCTTGGTGGCTTGCTTGGCCAGCTTCACCGCTGCCTCGGTGATCTCGGCACCCGAGTTGGCGAAGAAGAACTTGTCGATGCCATCGGGCGTGAGCTCAGCCAGCTTCGTCGCGAGCGGCTCGAGCAGATCGTGCTTGTAGACGTTGACCTGCGCGTGGATGAACCGCTCGGCCTGCGCGGCGATCGCCGCCACCACTTTCGGATGCGCGTGACCGGTCGAGTTCACCGCGATGCCCGCGGCGAAGTCGAGGTACTCCTCGCCGTCGGTGGTGGTGACCCAGCATCCCTTCCCGCTCGCCACCTGCAGTGGAGTCACCGAGAACCAGACGTCCGAGAGGTGCGATGTCATGTGCGAATGCTACGTCAGCAGCGAGACTCCCCGGGACAGCCGGCTCAGGGGGCGGTCACGGTGACGACGACGGCAGAGATCGCGCCGTCGAGATCCGTCGCGCCATACGTCGCGGCGATCGCGGCCTCGACCCGATCGGTCATCGCCTCGAGGCCGTCGGGCTCGCGCGAGACGATCTCGGTCCGCAGCGGCGTGCCCTGGCAGTACCCGATGGCAACGTGCCGAGGGGATGTGGATCGACTGCGCGCCGCGACGACATCGAACACGGCATGATCGACGAAGCCCCCGTCGACGAGGTCGGCCTGAACGGTGGCAGGGTCGTGGTACCCGTGTGGGATGCGAGCGAAGAAGTCCGGCGCGTCGTCGCCGAAGTGGCTGGCGACGGGCTCGTTGACGGTGCGCGCGAAGTCGTTGAGGTCGAGCGAGTCCCACAGGTTGAAGATGAAGGTTCCGCCGGACCGGAGCACGCGACGGATCTCGGCGAACGCACGGGCCTTGTCCGGGAAGAACATCACTCCGAACTGGCAGACGACCGTCTCGAACGATTGGTCAGCGAACGGCAGGGCGAACACGTCGGCCTGACGCCACGTGACGGGCCGGCTGGTGCCGACGCGCGCGGCATGGTCGATCATCGGCTGGTTGAGATCGGTGGCGGTGATGTCGACACCGGGATCCAGGCGGTCGGCCATCTCGCGGGTCACCGCACCCGTTCCCGCGGCGATCTCGAGCAGCGGACCGACGGGCAGCGCACGGATGCGGGCGCAGAGGTCGACCGCGTACGGCGTGAAGATCAGGGGCACCATGAACCGGTCGTAGATCTCCGGGATGGAACCCACGAAACCGTGGTCGGACGGCAGGTCATTGCTCATGGTCTAGAAGGCTTCCACGGCGGCGAGCGCATCGTCGAACGAGAGCCGCTCGAGGAGGAGCTTGCGGCACTGCATCAGGGGCTTCGGCATCGAGAGCCCGAGCGCACCGCGCAGGCGCCCGTGCTTGCCGTACAGCGCGACGAACGCGCGATCCGCGACGGAGCCCTTGACGATGCGCACGTCGTCGTCGCCCGCCGCGCGACCGATGAACTGGATGCGGGCGCCGTACTGCTCGCTCCAGAAGAAGGGCACGGCGCTGTACGGCTCGGGCTCTGAGCCGCTCGCGACCGCGAGCAGGTTCTTCGCCGCGTGCATCCCCTGCTCGGACGCGTTGGTCCAGTGCTCCACGCGCATCTCCTCGCCGTCGAACTGGCCGTTCGGCCACCGCGCGATGTCGCCAGCCGCATAGACGCCGACGACGCCCGCGTTGAGCGTGGCATCGCAGACGATGCCGTCCCGAACTTCGAGCCCGCTGTCGACCAGCCACCCGGTGACGGGGCTGACACCGATGCCGACGACCACGATGTCGCTGACGATCGACTCGGCCGCGCCGTGCCCGTCGGTGATGTGCACGGTCAGCGCTGCACCGTCGCGAGAGATGCCACCGACGGAGACGCCACAGCGGATCGCGACGCCGTTGTCGTCGTGCAGCGTCGTGACGGCTCGACCCATCTCGGCGCCGAGACCGCGGATCAACGGAGCCGGCAGGCCCTCGACGACGACGACCTCGTTGCCCAGTGTGCGCGCCGTCGCCGCGACTTCGAGCCCGATGAAGCCGGCACCGATGATCGTCACCCGCTGACTGCCGGGTGCGAGGCGGGCCCGGAGCGCCAACGAGTCGTCGAGGGTGCGCAGCTCGAACACCGAGTCGTCCTCCAGTTGCTGGGGGAGGCGGCGGGTGGCGGCGCCCGTGGCGAGGATCAGACCCTCGTAGTCGACGGTCTCGCCACTCGCCAGTTCGACGGCACGGTCCGCCAACGACAGCGCCACCGCTGGTTGGCCGAGGCGGAGATCGAGCCCCAACGACTCGATCTCGCCATCGCGGAACAGCGAGATGCGCTCCGGCTCCCACTCGCCCGCGAGGACCTTCTTCGACAGTGGCGGACGATCGTAGGGCTGATGTGGCTCGTTGCCGACGAGCGTGATCCGACCCTCGAAACCGTTCGCGCGGAGGCCTCCGCACGCCCGGACTCCGGCGAGCGATGATCCGACGACGACGACCTTGTCCACGGGCGAGATGGTAGCGAGCCGGGCTGTAGCCTGCGCGAGTGCAGTCCAGGCGCGTGCTCGTGATCGGTGCTGGTGGCCACGCCGGCGTGTGCATCGAGGCGCTGCTCGACGATCCTCAGCACGTGGTCGTCGGCTGCGTCAGCAAGACCGGCGAGCCAGGCCGCAATCCGTTGCCGAGCGTCGAGATCGTCGGCACCGACGCCGACCTCGACGACCTGATCCCGGCGCATCAGGTCACCCACGCCTTCGTCGCGGTCACCAACAACCGGGTCCGCGCCGCAATGCTGCGCCGATGCGCCAAGCTCGGGCTTGCGGTGGCGAACGCGGTCAGTCGCGGGGCCTACGTGTCCCACTCGGCAGCGGTCGGCGACGGCGTGCTGCTGGCCGCCGGATCGGTGGTCAACGCCTCGGCACGCCTCGGCGCCGGCGTCATCGTCAACACCAACGCATCGGTCGGCCACGACTCGATCGTCGGTGATGCCACGCACGTCGCACCCGGCGTGGCGATGGGCGGCTCGGTGCTGATCGGTGAGCAGGTCCTGATCGGCATCGGCGCGCGCATCGTTCCCGGCGTGTCGATCGGCGACAACGCTGTCATCGGCGCCGGCAGCGTCGTCACGCGCGACGTGCCGGCGGGCGCAGTGATGGTCGGCAACCCCGCTCGCAGAGTTCAGCGACCCTGAGCACGCCGGACACGCATCAACGGACGGCCGTCACGCCGGCCGCATCGAGCAGGCTGGTCCGGTTCAGAGCTCCGTCGTAGGTGAGGCCGGCCGGCGAGCCGTCCAGGACTTGCAGCTGCAAGGTGTCCGGTGCGGTCACCGGTTGCGGGCGCCAGACGAGGGAGTAACCGCCGGCGGCGATCGTGCCCTCGAGGTGGACCGTGACCGTCACCGTGGCCCCGGGGGCGATGTCGACCTCGACCGTGCTGACGTTCCAGCCGAGCTCGGGCTGGTTGTTGGGATCGACCGACGCGCCGTTCATCGTCGTGACGGTGGCGGAGAGCGGGCTGTAGATGCTCAGCTCCATCCGGTTGGTCCCGACCGGCAGGCCGAGCGAGTTGCCGATCACGTCCGGTGGCAGCGAGCTGGACGGCACTGCGTTGCGCAGCGAGACGGTGACGTCGCCGACGACCCGGCCGGTCGCCCGGTCGTAGGAGGCGTCGTAGGCCACAGTCCGCTGCAGGTACGCGTCCAAGGAGTTGCCGCTCGCATCGTTGCTGACGATCGCCAACCCATCGCTCCTCGGCGGGACGGCACCGCCTGCGTCGCCTTGTGAGGCCGCGGATCCATCGATCTCCGGAAACGCGCCGGCCATGCCCACCGCAACGAACGCGGCCTCCTCGTCATCCCTGCTGGTCCACCAGCTGATGTGGCCCTGGGTGGCTGCGGGGCCGAGCGCGTCGGCCAGCTCTTGCACCGCGGGCAGCTTGGCGGCGAGGAACTGCTGCAGCGCCGCGCCGGCAGCCGCTTGGTCCAACTGGACCCGTACGTCGGGGGCGAGCGTGTACTGGTCGACGAGCAGGAACTGCTGCAGCGCTGCAGCGGAGACGTCGTGACCGATCAGCAGGCCCCCCAGCGAGCCGGTCAGCGTTGCGCTGTCGGGGATGACGATCGGACCCGCCACATCGACCAGCGCGGCCACACCGACCGGATCCATCGTGATCACGCCGTCGATTGTCTGCTTGGTGGACGCCGCGTACATCGCTGCCATCACCCTCGATGCGGTCGGCGTGTCCGGGCTCATCGTCACGTTCGACCAGAACCCTGGATCCACCGGCGTCGTGGCGCTGCCTGCACCAGCCGCGCCGTACCGTGCGAAGTACTCGGCATTCTCGTGGAGCTGCACCGGTCCCGCCGCGGCGAGCTTCGTTACGAGGTCGTCGACGCGCCCGAACGCGGTCTGCTTGATCACGCCGTTGGTGATCGCGATCTCGGCGTAGTCGCTGATCGTGCCGGACAGCCCGCGAGCCGTACCCGGACTGGTGAACACGACGAGGTAGCGCCGCACACCATCGGCACCGAGCAGCGCGGGCCCGTGCTCGGCAACCGCGGCGCTGGCGGATGTCTGGACGAGCGCCTTGGTCAACTTGTCGCGTCCGTCCTCGAGGCGCGCCCGGACGGGACCGATCAGCCATGGCGAGTCGCCCCCGTCGAGCGCGTGCGACAAGTTCCGAACGGCAGCATCGAGCTGTCGGAGCGGCTTGGCCAGCTTCGCCAACGCATCGATGTTCAGCGATCCGCTGACCAACCGCAGTTGATCGATGTCGACCGCATCGAGCGCCGTTGCAGCGGCGATCGCAGAGGACGACGCATCGGTCACGACCCGTGTGGCCAGCTCGCGGTGCTGGGCCACGACGGGCAGCAGTCGAGAGGGCTGGGTCCACACTGCGTCCAAGGACGTGCGCGCCGCGTCCAGATCCGACGCTGCATCGCGCAGGCTCTGTGCGGCCCCCGTCGTGTTCCCCGCGCGCAACTGGTCGAGCCCGTCCTGGAGGAGATCGGTGCCGGCGCGCAGCTTCGAGCTCGCGTGCGACGCGGCGAGGCCGAGGCCGGCCGATGCGGCGAGGATCAACACGACCACGCCGACGAGACCCCAGACCACTCGCGCCCGAACCTTCTCGCCGCGCAGCGCGAGACCGACGATTCCGAGGAACATCATTGCCGCGCCCGAGATGATCGCCGAGGCACCGATGAACGGGTTGATCGACACGTGCAGCAGGGCAACGACGACACATCCCGCGGCCAGTGATCGCGGCCACGGGTACCCCTCGGGCAACCAGCCGATCGCGATTCCAATCAACAGACCCGCCAGCGCGACCACGACCCACGGCCCGAGCCCGACACCGATCACGGCTACCACGGCCGATGCAGTGATGGCCCACCACGGTGCCGACGCCGCGAGCCACGACACGAAGCAGGCGAGCGCAAAGGTGACCGCTACATCGGTGCCTCGCGAGCCGGTCGGGGACACGTGGCACAGCGCAGCGACGACTCCTGCGATGATCGAGACAGCGAGCACGCCGAGCGCCTCGGGGCGGCCGGGATGGGACTTCCTGGCTGACCTCGCGAGGCCGGGTGCGATGGTCTCAGCCATGTGCACCCATTGTGGCCCACCCACTGGAGGCGCCGTGTTCAGCCGCCTGCCGATTGCGTCGCGGTGCCGCGGAAGCACCCGACCGTGTACGGGAACTCGTGGGTCGCGACGTAGTGGTACATCGTCACCATCTCGCCGTCCCACAGCACCGGCGACGTCGTGCCGTGGCACTCGTCGAGGTCTTGGTCGCTGATCTCGTTGCCGTTCGCGTCACGCGATCCGTAGATGCCGAACCCGTCGAACGCATATCCCACCAGCGGCGAGGGGTTCACACCGGGAGTGTCGAGGCACTCCGAGATCGAGTGGTAGTGGTAGAGACCCCGATCCTGCGGGTGGCCCTGGCAGGTGTCCTGCACCTCCCACGCGCCGGCGTCGCGGCCACCGGCATCGAACGCGTTGAAGATCGGCACGCCGTTGATCGCGACCCCGACCTCACCACCCACGCAGGTCGACGTCGCCGCAGCTGTCGGCGCGGCCGGGATCGAGAACGAGAGCGTCTGCTCCGTGATCGTGTTCGGGTTGCGGTCGTACGACGCCGCCGGATCGTCGGCCGCGACGGGGAAGACGCCGGTGCTCGTGTCCAGCGGGAGTCCGTTCGACGTGACCACGCGTTGATCACCCTGCACGCTGAAGGTGACGCTGGCGTCGTTCCACCGCACGCTGCCCTGGACGAATATCTTCTTGGTCAGGTCCCACGTGCCATCGCCGTTGAACCACGGTCCTGCGGCCTGCGCGCCCGCGTTGCCTGTCTGCTTCCGGCACGCGAACACCTTGCCCACCGTCGGCGCGTCTGCAAAGGCCTGATCCCCGACCGTGAGGTGGGTGTCGTCGATGCCGGATCCTGTCGACGTGTCCGATGTGTCCGAGGCAGAGGCGAACGTCGACGCCGCACCCGTTTCCGTCGATGCCACCGGAGTCGATGCCACCGGAGTCGTTGCCACTGAGGTCGACGCGCTGCCGGATGTCGACGACGGCTTCGCGTCACTGCCGCACGCGGCGAGGAGAGCGATGCCCACGACGGTGGCCAGGATGATCCGAGAACGCGAGGGCGGCGAGCGCATCGCGGCAATGTAGTTCCGTGTCAACTCGCGGAGGGTGAATGGATCGCGACCGCGACGAAGCCCTTGGGCAGCTCGTGCCCCAGCGGTGGCGCCGCCGATGACGTGGCACCGACGCATGCGAACACGATCGATGCGGGCACCCGAGGTTCGTCGACGCTTTCGAACACGAACGCTCGCGTGTCACCGGTGACCCGCAACGCGAAGCTGCCTGACGGACCGCTGCTGACGACCTGTTCGCCGACGACGTCGACGTTCTCTCCCGGCATGAGCGACACCGGCGTCGCGTCGGCACCCGGCGTCGTCCACACGCCGCCGGCGCGCATCATCTCGGCGATCCATGCCGCCAACTCGGCTCCGTGGCGGGAGTCCATCACCGGCCGCGAGGTCGACGTCTCTTCGGGATCGAACGCATGCACGGCGAGCTCGGACGGCAACGGTTCGGCTCCGCCACCGGCCAACCACTCGCCCAGCGTCGCGACGATCGCGTCGTCGAGCATCTCCCCGAACCATCGCCGCTGACCACCGGCACGAACGACCACGACGTTGGAGTGCGCGCACAGATCGAGGCAGTCGACGGTGAACAGCCTCGCCCCTGCCACTCCGTCAAGCGAGGTCCGAAGTCGGTCGATGTGACCATCGTGGTCGACACCCGGGTGCTTGGCGACGGTGCCACAGCAGCAACCGCGGCAGGCGAGCACGGAGACGCGATCGTCGGCGCGGCGAGTGGACGAAGGCACGGGGTCAGGGTAGGGGCAGGGGTGGACGAGGGGATATGTTGCGTCGGCCGTATGGAACCCGTCGCGATCACCGAGGCCACCGATCCCCGGGTTGCCGACTACATCGGGCTGCGCGATCCCCGTCATCGCCAGCAGTTGGAGGGTGACGAGTTCTTCATCGCCGAGGGGATCAACGTCATCGAGCGCTTGATCGCATCGCAGTACGCGCTGCGCTCGGTGTTGATCTCACCGCGACGCTACGACCGCATGGAGCCGATGCTGCGCGAGGTCGACTGCCCTGTCTACATCGCCGACCGCGACGTGATGACCCAGGTTGCCGGATTCGATCTGCACCGCGGCGCGGTGGCATCGGCCGATCGGGGACGCCCGACGGAGCTGAGCGACCTGCTCGCGGCCAGCCGCACGATCGCCGTGCTCGAAGGTCTCAACGATCCGGAGAACCTCGGTGCGATCGCGCGGTCGGCGCGGGCGCTCGGCATCGACGGGTTGGTCCTCGACCCGACGTGCGCCGATCCGTTCTATCGGCGCACGGTGCGAGTGTCGATGGGCGAGGTCCTCTTCCTCCCGATCGTGCGGTCCAGCGACTGGATCACGGACCTCGATGCGATCGCCGCGCATGGTTTCCGGCTGCTCGGCCTCACGCCGGCGCACACCGCGACGTCGATCGGCGACGTCTCTCGCGTCGAAGGCGACCGGCTGGCGCTGCTGCTCGGTGCAGAAGGCCCGGGTCTGAGCAGCCACACCCTCGCCCGGGTCGAGCCGATCCGCATCCCGCTGCGCGGTGACGTCGACTCGCTCAACGTCGGCCACGCGGCAGCGATCGCGTTCGCACTGCTCGCCGTCGATCTCCCCGACTGACGGACGCGTCACTGCTGCTGCTGTTGCTCCTGCGCGGCTCGGTGGAGGATTGCCTCGCGTTCGTCGGTCCACGCCTGCCAGGTCGGCATGATCTCGGGCAGCACGCCCTTGCCGGTCTGGCTCTGCGGCCAGTTGGCATCGGGCAAAACGTTCGGCCGGCTGAGCATGTCCGCCCCGTACCAGAGGTGATGACGGCGGCGGACGAAGAGCCATCGCGAGTCCCGCCGCTCGTACGTGTCGTGGTACTCGATGACCTGGATCACCCACTCGTCGCCACGCTCGATCTCGCCACGGGTGCCGACGATGCCGGTTGCGTGATCTCCATCGAGGACGTCGATCACGTGGTTGGTGACCTGCAGGATCGTGCGATGCCCGTCGACGAGCTGCGCGGCCATGTTGGCGCGCAGCGCGGCCCGGCCCGTCAGTTCTCGGCCGACTCGCACGTCAGGGACGAACAGCTCGGCCAACGCGTCGAGGTCGCGGTGGTTCATCGAGACCGCGTATCGCGACGCGAGTTGGCGAATCTCCTCGCAGGCGACCAGCCAGGCGAGCGGATCCGTGTCGCGCAACGAGGTCACGGTTGGTCGGCGACCCGGAAGGCTCCTCGCATCGAGGGATGGATCCGGCAGAAGTAGGTGTACGTGCCGTCGGGCAGATCGGTGGGGGTGCTCCACGTGACCCGCCCAGCAGTGGGCGGACCGACTGCGCCGAGCTCACCGGAATCGAACGGGATGTCCGCGTCGGCCCGCGGATAGGCGATGCCTGTCGACGCGTTGCACGGTGCCTTGCACGCCGTGATCGTGTGCCAGACGCCGTTGTTCAGCGGCGCATCGAGGTTGTCGAAGGTGATCGTGCCGCCGGGCTCGATCGTCGGGATCGCGTTGCCGGCCAGCATGTCGCCCTGCGCGTAGATGTAGCCCTGGATGGGGATCTCCGGCTGGGCCGGCTCCGACGGCTGCTTGGTCGCGTCGAGGTACTTCACGTCGACGGCGCCGCCATGGTTGTCGTTCTCGGCGAGATGACCGTGGGTCAGCTGTCCGGGAACGTCGACCGGGGTCGTGAACGGATCCACGGCCGGCACGTCGCCGGCCGTCGGCGCATCCGCCATCCAGACCACCATGATGCCCATCGACTCGTACCACGACGCCCGTGCGCTGTCGTAGGTGGCATCGGTCGACAGCACGTCGCCGGCCTTCACGGTCACCCGCCAGTCTTCGGGCGTCGCCGTCATCGAGACGTCCCACGACACCGATCCCGCGGGCTCGTAGTAGTGCGCGACGGACTCGAACAGATGCGCCGTGGTGCCGGCGCGGTCGAGGTACAGATCGGTGTGCAGGCCGCCGGGGTGGAGGTGACCAGCTGTGGCCAGCAGGATGCCGTCACGATCGATGGTCCACGTGTTCTTGACGGGTCCGCCCGCGTAGGGATCGTTGGCGTCCTCCGGGTAGGTGTACTCGCCGTTGGTGCCGGACCCCTTGATCACATCGAACACCGGGTAGATGCTGCCGTTCTGCACGTCGTTCCAGATCGGTCGAGCCGGTGTGATCGAGGCCGCCGCGGGATCAGTGGCCGGGATGAAGTCGATGTCGTAGGTGATCCAGATCTGTCGATCGATCGGGTACAGGTTGTGGAGCATGTAGTTGACGACCCACTTGTCGCTGGCGTGGTACGTGTACCCGTAGCCGGTCGGCAGGACCGTGGTGGTCTTCTCCTCGCCGGCGGCGAAGAAGCGCTCGGCGCCGCCGCTCGTCGAATCGTGGCCGGACAGGTTGAGCCACACGCCGTGGTGCAGGTGGATCACGTCGACCCCCGGCACCGTGCCGTCGGCGAGGCGGATGTTCGGCGCGATGCGCACGATGTAGCCATCCACATCCGGCTTCGGGATCTGGCCCTTGCTGAAGTCGATGTTGTTCTGTCCCGGCTGCACGTCGATCGGGCCGATCTCATAGTGCAAGCGGGTCGCACCGGCCGCGATCGGTCGCTCGGCAACGATGGAGCTGGCGTCGATTGGACCGGAGTCCGGCGGAACGGTGTCGGCCAACGAGGCATCCGTGGTTGCCGGATCCGTCGTTGCGACGTCCGAGGTAGCCGGATCCGTTGCGGGCGCGCTCGTCGCGGCGGGTTGCGTCGTGGCCGCGTCCGTGGTGGCCGCCGCTGCGGTGGCGGCCGCCGTGGAGGCGACCTGCTGCGTGGCGGCAGTGCTCGACGCGCTGTTGTCGCTGGCGCACGCCGCCATCACGAAACCGGCAGAGACGACACCCGCGAGCACGATCCGAAGCTTCCCCATGCGCGGGAGTCTACGGCCGAGTGGCCGCGGAGTTCAGCGCGTAACGGCTGGCATAGAGTTTGCAACTGTCTTGCAGCCCGGCGATCACGCACCTCGTCCTCGCCGATCCGCAAGGTCCGAATGCACAAACCCACGGAGGCATCACGATGACCGACCACCTGAACACCCCCAACAGCAAAGACGTACCGACCGACAGCGTCAGCCGACGCAACCTCCTGCTCGGCATGGGTGCCGTCGCAGGTGCCGCTGCCGGTGCCGGCCTGCTCACCAGCGAGACGCACGCTGCGTCGAGCTCACCCGCACGCACCACCCTGCCCGCGTTCCACCCGCATCCCGAAGTGCTCGCGGCACAGATCCCCGGCCTGACCTACATCACCATCGATGCCCAGCAGTTCTGGCCGACAATTGCCGGTGAGCGCGTCTACGCGAACGGAACGGGCACCCAACCGACCAACCCCAATGATCGGGTCTGGGCCGCACTGCCGCTGCCGGCCGGGTCCATCGTGTACCAGATGAGCGTCGGCTACCAGGGTGCTCCGTTCATGGAGATCAACCAGCGCAAGATCAATCAGCCCTTCCCTGCCACGGCGCCGATCGCTGTCTTCCAGAAGCAACTGCAGGCGAGTCCCGGCGGACCGGTGTCGACGACCGTCAACATGAACGGGACGCTTCTCGAAGCGCCAGTCACCATTGCGTCCGACTCGAGCTACACGGTCAGCATGCTCTACAGCACGCCCGGTTCGTCGATCTTCAACGTGCAGATCGGCTACTTGCCGCCCACACAAAGCTTCATGCCGTTCACCGGGACGCCACGCGTGTTCGACTCCCGCCTCGCCGCCAACGGACCGAAGTTCACGATCAACGACGAGCGCACGATCGATCTCGGCATCGCCGGTGCACGCACCGCGATCATCAACCTGACCGTCACCGAGACCGGTGCCGGCGGTGGTTTCGTCGCCGTGTTCCCGGCGAACCTCGCCTACCCCGGCAACTCCAGCATCAACTGGACGACAGCCGATCAGAACGTGGCCAACGGCGTGATCACCAGCGTCGACCCGACCGGGAAGATCAAGGTGCGTGCGAACAACGCCACGCACATCGTCATCGACCGGATCGGCTTCATGATCTGAGCCGACGCGTTCGCAAGGCGTGCACGGCGCCGTCGATCACCGAACGGGGTGGCCGGCGGCGCTGTCGCCGTTTTCGGACCCGGCGCGCCGACGCCGATGACCCGTTCGGTCAGAACCCGCCGGAAATGGTGGCGGCCACGCCGCCCGATGTCGTCACGACGGTCCAGGTGTCACCCGCCGTTGGGTGCAGCGACGTGGTGCCGTCGGTCTGCGCGTCGATCGTCCACGAACCGGGGGCGATCGTCTGGCCGGCCGCAAGGGTGTAGACGAAGGTGACGACGCCGTTCGACGTGTCGTTGGTGAGGTCGACGGTGCCCGCGTCGAAGTCGGTGTACTGGCCGTGGTAGGTGACGCCGGTGGTCTGGGCGATGTTGATCGTGACGGTCATCGCGGTGATCGGCGCGGCGTTGGTGAGCGTGATGATGCTCTCGCCGTAGTACGCCTGGCCGTAGTCGGACCGTGCCGTGGCAGTCACGGTGTTGCCCACCGCCACCGTGGACGCAGTCGACGTCGTGGTCGCCGGGCCGTTGTTGCAGGAGAAGGTCGGTGGCGACGTGGTCGACATCGTCAACGTCCACTGCGGAGTCGAGAGGGTGTTCGCTGCCACCGTCGCGCCGGGCGGTGCGCTCATCGCCGGGATCGTGCCCGACTGGGTCAGCTCCAGGAATGAGGCCGGATAGCGCGCTGTGGTGACGAGGAAGGTGTTGGTTGCCGTGCGTGCCGCATCGGAGGACGCCGAGCAGGTTGCCGACGCAGCGTCGTTGGTCAGTGAGCCGACGCCGACCGCGACCACTGCGGCCAGCACACCGACGACCGTGACCGCGATGAGGATCTCGACGATCGTGAAGCCGTGCCCGCGCCGAGCGCGTGTCGTCGGTCGTTCGTGCATCGGTCGTCCTTCCTGTCTCTTCGAGCCGCCGCCGGCTCGGCGCCAAGATGGTGCGTCAGAGCTATCGGCACGACCAGCCCGCAACTCAACCTGTCTGACGACGCGCCGTGAACGCGTCAGGGCTTCGCCGCGACGGCGAGCGTGCTGCGTTCCAGCACTGCGATCCCGCTGACGATCGCGACCTGCCGGTACGAGCGGCGGATGATGCCGGACACTCGGCCGGATCGATCGCACGAGAGAGGCGCCTGGTACTCCGCGACATAGGTCGGCGCACGAGCCGGATCGTCGAGGTAGTCGACGAGGCGGTTCTGCGCGTTGGCACCATCGTGGACCTCCAGGAGCCACAGGAACGGGTACCCGGGATCCTGTCGCGCGTCCGCGTACACGCCAGCGCTCGCGCACAGCGCGTACAGGGTCTGGCCGGCCGTGTGGTGTTTCTCGAACCACTGCGCGACCCGTTGGTCCTGGCTCGCTCGCGGATCCGACGCGGCGCGGACGAGCAGGTGCGCGGAGTCACCGGCGTACACCCACGCGGTGATGATCAAGCACGGCGCGAGCACCGCGGCGAGCACGGGGTACCGCGGTCGCGGCAGTTCGGCCAAGCCGACCGCGGCCAGCGCCGACAGCGGGGCGACGAGCAGCAGCCAGTAGTGGCGCCAGAAGCCCCCGCCGATGAGGAAAGCGATCGCCGACGCTGCGACCCAGAACACGAGCAGCACCGGGCCGGCGGAGAGGTCGGCGAACTGGGCGCGGACGCGGCGCATGACGCTCGTTGCGCCGAGCACGGCCAGCAACGCTGCAGCGCCGAGCACGACGCCTGCGTACCGCGCGGTGGCCTCGAGGTTCGACCATTCGGCGGCCGCGAACGCGCTCTGCGTCTGCAGCCGGTAGCCCACGACTGCCGCCCACCACCGCGCCCAACCGGTCAGCGCACCGTGCACGGCCAGCACTGCGACGACCACTGCGACGCCGCCACCGGTGGCGACGAGCGCTCGCCAAGCCGCCCGTCGACTCTGCCTGGAGCCGACCACCAGCAGACCCAGCCACACTCCCATGGTCAGCAGACCATCGAACCCGGACTGCTTCAACGACAACGCAAGACCGGCCAGCAGACCCGAAGCAAAGAACCACCGGTTCCTCCGCGCCTTCGTCGGAGCCAGCACGCCAATGGCGAGTCCGACAGCAGCGACCGCACCACTGAGCAGCTCGGCGTTCGCCGCGTAGCCCTCCAGCACCGGCGCAGCGGACGCCACCGCGCAGATCACGGCCGCGTTGCGCGCCGCCATGTGCCCGGCGAGCTCGCGGACGATGATCGCGGTCGCGATCACGAGAAGGGAACCGAACAGCATGGCCATCAGCCGGATGGAGCCGATGTTGCCCCCGGACATCCAATCCCAGAAGCGGAACAGGACGAGGAGTCCCTGAGGCCGGTCGAGGAACACGTCGCGGTAGAGCACAGCACCGTGCGCCCAGCCGCGTGCCACTGCGAGGTAGCCACCTTCGTCGACCGTCACCGGCGACCACAGCATCCGCAGCCGGATCAACATCGACAGCGCGACTGCGATGCCGGTCACTCGCCAGGTGCGCGCTCGCTCGGTGGTCATCGTCGGATGACAGTTGTCCACCACAGCGACCACAACTGACGCGCTGTGCGCATGAGCGACGGCAAGCGGAAGAACTGCGAACGACCGGACGGGCGTGGGTAGTGGTGCACCGGCACTTCGACCAAGCGGGCGCCCGACTCGGTGAAGCGGCGCATCATCTCCACGCAGATCACCCCGCTCGTGGACATCAGCATGTCGTCGGCGATCAGCGAACGCCGGAACATCCGGAAGTCGCAGTCGGTGTCCCGGCCGGGCAAGGCGAACATGCGCTTGACGAGGTGGTGGTAGGCACGGCCGATCACCTTGCGGGTCATTGAGTCGCCGCGGCCGAGCTTGTAGCCCTGGATGACATCGATGTCCTCGGTCGCCAGCGGCACAAGCCGCGCGGCCTCGAGCGCGTCGTACTGACCGTCACCGTCGGTGTAGAAGATCCAGTCATTGCGAGCAGCGGTGAACCCGCTGATGAGTGCGCCGCCGTAGCCACGGTTGGCCGGGTGATGGATCACGCGCAGCCACGACCTGGTTGCTGCGAGGGCGTCGAGCACTTCGCGCGAGCCATCGGACGAGCCGTCGTTGACGACGATCACCTCGATGTCGGTGACCAACGGAGCGAGCGCCTCGTGCACGTCGTCGACCAGCCGACCGATCGTCGTCGCATCGTTGTAGCAGGGAAAGAACGCCGACACACTCGGCGCCGTCGGGCGCGCCTGTGGCTCAACGACGGGAGCGATCGTCGAGTCGAGAGTCATCGTCAGAGGCGGACCGAGAAGGCGAAGAACTTGGCCGCAGTCAGCGTCTTCACGAGCGCCTTGGCCGCGGTCCTGGTGAGGCCGGTCGCCTCGATGCGGTAGCGACGTCGCAACGTCGTGGTGGGAGCAGGCATGGCCCTCCTTCGGGTCGAGCCCGATCGTGCCCCGACTCCGATGAGACGGAGATGAGAACTCGCCCGTCAGCGGGCCGGCAGGGTCACCGTCACCACGGCACCGCCGTAGGGCGGTCCGTTGGACGCGGCAATCGCTCCGTGCTGCAGCTCGATCAGCGCCGACACGATCGCCAGCCCGAGGCCCGCGCCGCTGCTGCGCCGGCGCGAGGGGTCGGCTTGAGTGAATCGGTCGAAGGCCGTATCGAGGAACGCCTCGGGAAAGCCGGGTCCGTCGTCGCCGACCGAGATCGTCACTGCGTCGGCGATCGCGGCGATCTCGATCAGCACCCTTGAGTCCGCGTGGCGGCGGGCGTTGGCCAACAGGTTGCCGACGATCTGTTCGAGTCGTTGGCGATGGCCGCGCACAGTGCCATGGCCGACGATCTGGACGCTGATCATGGCGCCGATGTCGAGTCGCTCGAGCCGACCTGCGACCGACTCCACCAACGGTGCCAGGTCGATCGACTCGACGGGCCGCTGCGAGTCGTCCACACCGCTGCGGGCCAGCACGAGCAGTCCCTCGGCCATGTCGGCCAGCCGCACGGCCTCCTCGAGCGCGCTCACGACGGCCCCGCGGAGCTCCTCGACGTCGTGGCTCGCCGATGCCAGCTCCAACTCCCCGCGCAGGATCGCGATCGGTGTGCGCAGCTCGTGGCTGGCATCGTCGACAAACGCGCGCTCACGCTCGAACGACTCGCCCAGCCGGTCCAGCATCGCGTTCAGCGTGCGCGACAGTTGGGCCAGCTCCGTCGTTGCCGGCTCCGGAAGTCGTCGCCCCACATCGATCCGGCTGATCTCCTCGGCCTCGCGGCTGATCCTGCGAACCGGCCGCAACGCCGCGGTGACCACGAACCACGCCCCAAGGCCGAGCAACAGCACGAGCAGCGGCCCGCCGACCGCCAGGGTGGTGAGCAGGCGCTGGCGTGCCTCGACCAGCGTCTCCAGTGGGATGCCCGTCACCACCACGAGGTTGTGTCCGCCGACGCTCTCCGGCTGCGCGATCAACCGCGCCTCCGCGCCGAGCCCAGCGACAGTCCGATCGACAGAGACGACTGACGTCGCGGCCCGGGCCAACTCAGCTGCGGACAAGACGGCCGCCGGCTTGCGGATCGTCGAGGACGCCGTGATCACCGTGCCCGTTCGGGTGAGCACCACCGCGAACCCGTTCTCCTCGCCGATCGACGGCTGAGCCAGGTCGAGCGTCGCGGCGATGTCGTCGGCGCGCTCGGTCAGCCGGTCGTTGACGGATCGATCGAGCTGGGCGCTGAGGGTCACGTAGATGGCCGTGCTCGCGCCACCGATGACGACCGCGAGACCCACTACGAACAGTGCGACGAGGCGACCGCGCAGTGAGCCCAGGGGGAACGCCATTTGCGCTCAGGCCGTGACCGGCATTGCCAGCCGGTAACCGACCCCGACGACCGTCTGGAGGTCGTTCGTGCCGAACGGCCGGTCGATGCGGTCGCGCAGGTAGTGCACGTACACGTCCACCACGTTGGAGGTTCCGTCGTAGGCGAAGTCCCACACGTGCTCGATGATGTCGCTCCTGCTCAGTGCCTCGCCCGGGTGGCGCATGAAGTGCTGGAGCAGTGCGAACTCCTTCGGCGACAGCTCGATCCCCGTGCCGTCGCGGCTGACCTGGTGAGTGGCCGGATCGAGACGGAGCCCGCCGACGCTCAAGACCACTGGACGCACCGCCGGCTCGCGACGCGTGATCGCCCGCAGGCGCGCCAGCAGCTCCACCAACGAGAACGGCTTGGTCAAGTAGTCGTCTGCGCCGGCGTCCAGACCCGCCACACGGTCGGCGACGGCGTCACGTGCGGTCAACATCAGGATGGGCACCCAGCATTCGGTCCCGCGCAGCCGCCGGCAGACCTCGAATCCGTCCGGCGCCGGGATCATCGCGTCCAGGACGATGGCATCGAACGCAACCGAACCGGCGAACCACAGCGCCTCGTTGCCGTCCCCTGCAACGTCGACCGCGTGTCCGTCGCGCTGCAACGCGCGGCGCAGCACGTCCGCCATCTTCGGTTCGTCCTCGACCACGAGCACTCGCATCCAGCTCCCATCGGAGAGCCGTCATCTCACCACAGTCCGCCGATCGGTTGCGGTCAGCTCACGCCGAGGGGCGCCGCGACGGAGGCACGAGATGTCATCGCTCCGATGACATTCGGTGACATCGTGCGGGTTCTCACACGTGACATCGTGGCTCGTGGGACGGACCGTTGGGTACGTTGGCGGCGTGCGCATTCGATCTGGCCGCGGGAGCCAACGCTCGGTCGTCGTGCTCGGCGAGTTCGACGGGTTTCACCTCGGTCATCGCCACCTCGTGCAGGCGGCCGTTGACGTTGTGCGGCGCGACCATCTGCCGTTGGCAGCAGTCGTGCTCACCGACTCGGGGTCGACGGACCAACTGCTCGATGTCGAGGAGCGATGCTGGACGCTGCTCGCCTCCGGCGCCGCAAGTGCCTTCGCGATCACCAACGATCCACGCGCGGCCGGCGAGCGCGCCACGACGCTGGTCGACGAGATCATCGAGCGTCTCCACCCCGCCGTCGTCGTGCTGGCGTGTCTGCCCGACATCTCGGAGCCCGCGCGCCATCCCGATCTTCGCGCCGCGCTGCGTGGACGGTCCATCGACATCATCGAGGTCGAACGGCTGACCGACCCCGACGGCTCACCCATCACCTCTGCCCGGATCCGCGATGCACTTCGGACGGGACAGGTCGCCGCAGCCAATGACTGGCTGGGCCGGCCGTTCACGCTCGGCGGCACGGTGGTGCACGGCAGCGGACTCGGTCACACCATCGGGTTCCCGACGGCCAACCTCTCGCTCACACCGACGAGGCTGGTGCCGATGCGCGGCGTGTACGCGGCGTTCGTCGATCTGGAGGACGGCACACGTCATCGTGCGGCGGTCAACATCGGTGTGCGCCCGACGGTCGAGGCCGACGGCCAGCTCCTCGTCGAAGCGCACCTGCTCGACTTCGACGCAGACCTCTACGACACGCACATCGCGGTCGTGTTCCGCCGCTGGCTGCGCCACGAGCAACGCTTCGATTCACTCGACGCCCTCGTCCAGCAGCTCGGCGACGACACCCGCCGGGCCGCCATCGTTCTGCGGCACTGAGGCCAACTTCTACGGCGAGGTGGATGCCGGAACGACTGGAGCTTCGGTGGTCGTGACACCGACCGGCACCGAGATCAGCCCGACCGATCGTCCGGTCTCGAGGTCGATCACCTGACGAGCGAGGGCCTCGAGCCGGGTCAGCGACTCCGGACTCGGGTCGGTCGTACTGACCCGCACGCTGCGCGGTCGAGGGTGATCGCGGCGGCGAGACCGAGCAGGCGCTGACGATGATCGATGAAGAGACGGGCGACGTCTGCCTCGACGCACTCGCTCGGGTCGGCGCGCAGCAACGGATCCAACCGCCCACTCATCGACACCGGCTCAGCCTCCACGAACACGACCTGACAGCCGACATCCCCAAACCGTTCCAGATCTGGAACCCAGTGGTCGCTGCGGGCAACAGTGTTGTGTGAATCGGTTCGACACGAATGCGCCCTCCCAGCGCGACGTCACCGACGCCCGGTCCGAGATCGAGCGGCTCTTCACGGATCACGCGAGCGCGATCTTCGGCTACGCATCCCGTCGCCTCGGTCGCGACCTCGGGGGCGATGTGACCGCCGAGGCCTTTGCCATCGCGCTGGAACGATGGGCGTCGTTCGACCCCACAAGGGGCACGGAGCTGGGCTGGTTGTACGGCATCACCTCGAACCTGATCCGTCGTCACTGGCGCACCGAGGAGCGCCGGCTCCGGGCGATCGGCGCGTCGGCGACGCGCCCGGACACCTCGACCGATCCGCTGCTCCGCGTCGAGCAGCGCGCCGACGCCGAGGTGCAGCTGGAAACGATCATCGCGTTGATCACCGACATGGACAGCGACGATCGCGACCTCTTGATGCTGACGGCATGGGAGCACCTCGGTCCTGCGGAGGTGGCCGACGCCCTCGGCATTCCGGTCGGAACGGTGAAGTCGCGGCTGAGCCGGCTGCGGTCTGCGCTGCGGCGCCAGCGAGAGGAGAACGACGATGAGTGACGATCTGCTCGACGCCGTCGCGGCGATCCGTCCGAACGACGGCGATCTCGACGACATCACGCGCGCACAGCTGCGCATGCGGGCATTCGGTGCGGACCCAGGGCCAAGCGCGGCGAGTGACGCGCACAGATCACACGGGTCCGTCGAAGTCGGGCCGACGGCGGCCGTGCAGCGGCGCCACACGGCGCGACGGGCGGCACTCGTCTCGGTCGCCGCGGCGATCATCGTCGCCGTCGTGGTCAGCGTCCGAACCGCCGAGGCGCCCGCATCACCAACACAGGCGAGCCAGACGGTGGGGTCCACCGCCGGATCGGCCTCGTCGGGCACACCCATACCCACGTCGATCGCGGCGGCGTCGACGACCGCATCACCGACACCGACCCCGACATCGGCACGGCCATCGACGCCGACGCAGGACACCGTGCCCGGCATCGCCGACGACTGGTCGAGCTTCCCGGCACCGCCGATCGAAGCACGCTTCCAGAACATCTCGATCGACACCAGTGACGGCTGGTTCGTCTGGGGCGGCATCGTCTTCGACAGCACCGCCGACACCCTCACCGACGATCTCCAGGACGGCGCGTACTATGACGCACACGCCGGTACGTGGCGAGTCCTTCCGCCTGCGCCCTTGAAGGTGCGCGACGCACAGGTCGGCAAGGCCGTCTGGACAGGTACCGAGGTCGTGATCTTCCAGGGTGGGGGCAACGTTCGCGCTGCGGCGTTCAACCCCACCACGTTCACATGGCGCACGATCGACCCACCGGCGGCCGCACAACTGGTCTCGGTCCCGAAGAACGACACCGGGTTCTCGATCGGATCGCCCCGGTACATCGACGGTCGCATCGTGATGTTCGCACCAGGGGATCCGGAGAACGGCAATCCGTCTGGCATCACGATGCTCGATCCGGTCACCGACACGTGGAGCTTCGGAGCCCCTCCGCCGGCCTCGGTCACGTCGCTGAACGCCCCGGCTCAGCCGACATCGTCGGACACCCAGCTGTTCTTCGTCGGTGGCGGCCAAGTGAACAACAGCGGCGCGTGTGTCGGATCGACGTCGTTGTACAGCTACGACGTGCCGACGAACGTGTGGACGGAGTCGATGCTCCCCCACGGCAACTGGCTCCCGGCGATCGTGTCGTGGTCGGGCAGCCGGCTCCTTCTCGGAGCCGGAACGGACTGTTCCTCCAACACGTCAGTGCGCTACGCCTCGTTGTTCGATCCGGCGACGGGGAGGTTCGAGCCCACGGCGGACACGCCGATCGACCTACCCGTCGCGATCGCGTCGACGGTCGCCGGTCGCTACTCGGTTTCCGTTGCCGGTCCCGGTCCACTCGAACCAGTGCTGTACTCGTTCGACCGCGGCATCTGGCACGTCGGCCACCCACTGCTCGACGACGCGCAGACCGCGAGTGAGGCGACGTTGAACATCGTCGGCGATGAGATCACTGTGTGGAGCCCCGGCCTCGACTTCGCGCCCGACACCTCGTTGGGCACCGGCGACGGGACGGCGTGCTGCGCCACCTCCGGCGATGCGTACCGGTACACCTTGCCGGCACCCGAAGTCCTGTCCACGGAGACAACCACCGTGGAGCCGACGTCGACCACCGTGGCGACGCGATCGACGGCGCCAGAGCAGTGTCTCGCCGTTGGCTCTGACGGGCGGCCCGGGCTGGACCCGGCGTGCTATCGCGCCGTCGAGAGGGACGGCGGCGGCACCTCCTTCATCGCTGCGCTGGATGCCTTCCTGAATGGGCCGATCTGGCCCTACGGCGGTCGGTTGTACATCGTGCAGGCGGGTGACTACCTCGGCGTCATCGCCGCCTCGCAGGGCCTCGACCTGCAGCAGTTGGTCGACGCCAACGGCCACAGCCTGAACATGATCCTGACCCCGGGGCAGCCATTGTTCATCCCCGCTGCATGAAACGACCCCACGTTCACCGGCTCGCGGGAAGCCGGCCAGGACGTCGTGCATGACGCGTTCTTGGCCGTCGAATGCCGCTCGCGCAGCCGTGCTCGGCATACGTTGTGATCTCGTGACCATCGTTGGGGAGGTTCGCCACTGGTTCGGGGTGCCCGAGCACAGCACCTCGTGGCGCGACCGCTTCGTCGCCACGTTCATCGCGGTGTTCGGCATCGCCGCCGTGATCGCCGTCGGGCAGTGGTCGAAGTCGATGCCGCTGTCCGCGCCGTACTGGTTGATCGGTTCGATCGGCGCGAGTGCCGTGCTCGTCTTCGGGGTGCCGCACGGACCGCTGTCGCAGCCGTGGGCAGTGCTCGGCGGGCACGGGGTGTCAGCACTGGTCGGCATCTCGGTTGCGTTGATCGTCGGACGCGGCGTGTTCCCCGCAGCACTGGCCGTCGGCCTCGCCATCGGCGCGATGCACACCTTGCGATGCATCCATCCTCCGGGTGGTGCGACGGCATTGGGGGCGGTGGTCACCGTCACCAAGGCGACCAGCTCCTGGCTCTACCCGTTGACACCCGTGTTGCTCAATGCCAGCACGCTCGTGGTCGCCGCGATCATCCTCAACGCGCCATTCGCTTGGCGCCGCTACCCGCTCGCGTTGGCCTTCCCCCGGCCACATCGAGGCGACCCCCCGCCGCCCGAGCCACCCTTCACTGCCGAGCAGCTCGAGGTCGCATTCTCCGAGATCGACATCGTCGCCAGCATGAGCGATGAGGACCTGCAGACCATCTACCGCTCCATCATCCGCCAACAACAAGAGGCCGAGGTGCCTTCCCGCCCTCAACCCGGCGTGTAACTCGCGTTCCTCAACGCGCGGTCGACCTGCATCGCCTCCCGGTGCCCCGGCACGTCGTGAACCCTGACCATCGCGGCCCCTCGCTGTGCCGCCCACAGATGGATCGCGATGCTGCCCGGGTCGCGACGCTGGACCGACGCTCGGCCGGCGAGTTGCTCGACCGTCCGTTTGCGCGACGCACCGATCAGCACCGGAAACCGCTGCGACAGTGGCAACGCTCGAAGGAGCGCGAGGTTGTGCTCCAGGGTCTTGCCGAAGCCGAGTCCGGGATCGAGGAGCACACTCGGCACTCCCGCCGCGAGCGCTACGTCCGCCTGCTCCTCCATCCAACCGACGACCTCGCCCACGACATCGTCGTAGCGAGGATCGAGCTGCATGGTCGTCGGCGAACCCTGCATGTGCACGATCACGACGGGCACGCCCATCTCCGCGCAGATGGCGACCATCTCCGGGTCACGGAGACCGGCGACATCGTTGACGATGTTCGCTCCGACCGCGACAGCAGCTGCGGCGACGGCAGCCTTTCGAGTGTCGACGCTGATCAACACGTTGCCTTCCGCGGCGAGCCGTTCGATCACCGGGATCACCCTTTCGAGCTCGGCATCGAGCGGGATGTCCGCTGCGCCGGGCCGCGTGCTCTCGCCACCGACGTCGACGACGAGCGCACCGTCGCGGGCGAGCGCGAGCCCGTGGGCGACAGCGTCTCCGACGTCGAAGTGCAGCCCGCCGTCGGAGAAGGAGTCGGGCGAGACGTTGACGACGCCCATGATCGAGCAACCGATCCAATCGATGTGGTGCGCGTCAGACACTCCGGCGGCATCGACAGGAAGCGACCGGTTCGACCGCAGCTGCCAACGTTCGTTCATCGAGACATTCTGCACCCGGGTGGTGAGGACGAATCGAGGGCGATGCCCGAAACGACCACCGGTGCAATCGTGGACCGTTTGGGCCGCATCGGCGAAACCCCGTGTCAACCCCGTGTCAACCCCGTGTTCTGCGTGGTCGGGATGACGTCAAGCGGCTCGCGACTTACTCTGGCTCGGGTGAGGTCAGTCGCGGATTGCGTGGTCGGTGGTGTGTTCGCGCTGACGGTCGTCGGATGCGTCCTCGATCCGAAGCCGCTGCCACCCGAGCAGGTCGTCGTCAAGATCGCGGCTGCGTGCGCCGCACACAAGACGGCGTTCCTGGCGGGCACCCATGCGACAGCCGGTCCGGACTTCACGCGGGAGTCCCTCCACGAGTATGGCCCCTTCGGGGACGACGCACTGGGCCTGATCCGGGAGATCAGGGCCGAGAAGGATCAACGGGTGCAGCTCGACGCGCTGTATCAAGCTGTCGACCGATTGCTCGTCCCTCGGGACGCCGCTCAGTCGGCACTTGACGAAGGCGACTGGAAAGCGTTGCAAACGAGCATCGACGCCGGCAAGGCACAACTTGTTCAGCTGGACACGGCCGCAGCGGCTCTCTCCCTTCCGGAGTGCGCATCGCCTACCTGGTTCGGTTCGTGGTTCGACGAAGCCCAGAAGTACCACGACGAGCAGGTTGAGGCGAACAAACCGGCGGGCGATTTCATGACCGAAGTCAAGGCGGCCTGTGGACGCCTGGGCAAGGACATCGCCGACGCGCCCTCCACGGGGAGCTCCATCGACATCTACCTGTGGGCTGGGACGATCGACGAAGCGATTCGGGTGTTCGTGCGCGACGTCAAAAACCTCGAGGTGCCGGAAGGCAAACAGCGCGAGGTGTCGGCTCTGATGGCCTCAGCCGATGCGCTCAGTGCGGACCTGTCGAAGCTGCAAGCCGCAGCCCTGCAAGGCGCGACCGGCCTTGGGCCATCAGTCGAGTCAGCCTTCTTCGAGCTCCTCACCACCATGGCAGTGAGTTGTTGAGTCGACTACGTCGTTACGGACGTCGCGAGGATCCCGGCGTAGAACGACTCGCAGCACCGCACGACCGTGTCGCACAACTCGACCGTCGTGGGGTCGGCAAGCGGATCCGCCGCTCGGGTTCGCCACTTCGTGATCGCCGTGAGCGCAGCTGACTTCAGCGCGTCCTGCGACTCTGATGGCCCGCGTGAACCGGCGAAGGCATCCTCCGGCGCGTCGGCGACCAGGATCGTGCGCACCTCATCGGTGTCGGCTGCGGCTGCGAACGAGACGAGGCCTGAGCCCAACAGGTGCAGGGCACGGATGCGCGCGAACTGCGTCGTGCTGGCCTCGATCCGCTCGAGGTCGCGGTCGATGCCGGCGGCGAGCGCCGAGGCCTCTGCGGGCAGACGACGAAGGAGCGCCCGCAACGCCAGCAACGCCGACCTCGCCTGCAACACACGGGCGCGTGGGGCGAAGTGGTCACGGAACAACGACCGCAGGGCCTGCAGTCCGGAGACGTCGACCAGCACGGCGCCGAGTTCGGATGCGGTCGTCGCCCTGCCGGCGCGAATCTCCTCGACGGCGAGGCGAACCCCGAACAGCCCCAACCGGTCGAGCAGATCGCGTCGCCACTCGACGGTCAGCTGGCTGCTCGACATGTCGCAGAACTGCTCCGCGGACATGAGCATCTGCTCCAGCACTGCGGCGTCGGTGGCAGCCAGCGTTCGCAACGCAGCGGCTTCGTCCTCGCGCAGCGTCAGCCCGGTCTCGGCGATCAACCCGGCTAACGGCACCACCGTCGCGCACAGGTTCACCAGTTGTGGATCGGTGGAGTAGCGGGCCGCGATCCTGGCCGCTGATGCCATCGCATCGAGGCGGCCGGCGCCGATCTCGTCGGCGCGGCTGAGCACGGCGACAGCATTGACCGGCGACGCTGCGGTCACCGACCGATCCATGAACGCATCGAGGAACGCGACGTCGCTGCGGTGTGCGTGCCGCATCAGGTACACGACCGCATCGGCGTCTCCCGGTCCCTCGGCGTCGGCCTCCAGGAACTCGCGGGTGCGCCGCGAGTTCTCGTCGTGCACGCTCTCCAGGCCCGGCGTGTCGATCAGCGTGACCGTCTCGAGCGACGATGTCGGCCACGACACGTCCACCCGGTCGATGTCGGCCTCCGTGGCCGAGCCGAGGTCGATCGACAGGGCTCCGCCGGCGCGATTGAAGGCCAGGTTGCGGCTCGTGCCGTCGATCATCCGGGCCGTGACCTCGTAGCCGGCGCCTCGTCGATAGGCCGTGACGAGCTTGGTGCATTCGCCGGCGTCGGTCGGGGCCAGCCGCTCGCCGACCAATGCGTTGAGCAGCGTTGACTTGCCGGCTTTCACCCGTCCGGCGATGGCCACCCGCAACGGTCCCCGGAGTCGCTCCACGATCGCCTGCGCGTCGGCGCGCATGGCCTCGTCTGGCGCCTCGGCGGCCAGCTTCGTGGCAGCCGCGAGGACGTCGTCCGCGACGGAGCCATGCGCTGCGGCCACACCAACGGAGCTCATGCCTGCCTCGCGATCGCTGCGCGCAGCGCGGCCTCGTACTTGCCGAGGTCCGTGACCTTCGCATCGATCTCCCCCGCGCGTGTCTGACGCTCGGCGTGCGACTTCTGCACGTCGGCCTGAGCACGGGTGGCCGTGTCGGTGTAGGTGCGCTGCAGCTCCGCAAGGCGTTCACCGAACTCGTCGCGCAGGTCGCGTTGGATCTCCTTGATCAGGTTGGCGATCTGGTTGCCGACCTCGAACTGCACGTCGTCGAGGAACTGCCGGACCTGGGTGCGCGCCGCTTGCCGTCGCGCTTGCACCTTGCGCTTGCGGTCGTCGATCAGGCCCATCGACCCAAACAGCAGGCCAACGCTCAACAGCACAGGGTTCGAGGCGAGCAGAACTCCAGCCGCGGTGGGCAGGAAGGAGCCGAGCATGCCGAACATGTAGATGCCGCCTTGGGCGCCACGAATGGTCGTGACGCTCGTCGAGAAGGCGCGCTTGCTGGTTCGATCCGAGCCGGTGTCGAGCGATTTGCCCTGCCACAGCTCGCTGACGTCGTAGGAGCTGTTGTACGACGCCTCCGGTGCGAGTTCGAGCTGTTCGTCCCGGATCAGGTCGACGACCTGGGCGCGGATGTCGTGACGGCCCTGCTCGAGATCCACGAACACATACGTCACCTGCTCGGCGACCACCGACTGGATGTGGCGCGAGAGGTCGTCCCATTCGTTGCCCTTGCTGAGCTGCTCGATCCGCTCGTCCATCTGCTTGGAGATCGTGCGCGCGGCGCCACGGAACCGGAAGTTCACATCGCTGGAGAGATCGGCGACCCTGTCGCCGACGACCTGCGTCCACTTCGCGCCCGGTCCGCGCAGGTGGTCGAGCCGCGCCTTGGCATCCTCGAGCGTCTTCAACGCGGCTCCTGCCGCGGCCGGATCGGTGAGCAGCGACCGCTCGGTCTGGAACCCACTTCGCACCTGATCGATGATGCCGCTCGCGTCCACTGCAGCGCGGTTCGCTGCCCCGGTCTTCGCGGGTTGGACGACGTCGTCGTTGAGACGTGCGATCACGTCCGGGACCCGGCTGCGCACGTTGAGGTCACGGTCCTTGCGGCGGAGCGCCTCGAATCGCAACGCGCTGCTGACGGCGACGATCGGCACGTCGATCTTGGCCTCGGCGAGATGACGTCGGTCGAGCTCCAGGATCTTCTCCCATGACGGATACAGGTCGATCTTGGTCAGCGCGAACAGCACTGTCGGGCACAGCTCGCGCGCCTGCTTCAAGAACGCGATCTCCGGTGCGCTCAGCTCTGCCGACGCGTCGCTGACGAACACCAAGCCGTCGGCGAACGGCAAGAAGCCGAGCGTCGCTGCGGCGTGTCCCGCACCGAGCCCGCCCATCCCCGGCGTGTCGACGACGACGAGCCCTTGCTTCAGCAACGTGCTGTTGCACGCCATCTCCACTCGTTCGACGCGCTTGAGGTTGCCCGGGTTGCCGATCTCGCTGACCCAGTCCTTGATCGATCCGACCGGCACCGACTCGGAGACGTCTTTGTCACCGTCTTTGCGACGGACGATCGCGGTTGCTTCGTCCCCGAACCGCACCAGCGTGATCGCCGACGTTGCCAGATCGTCGTCGACGGGGCACAGCTCCTGGCCCAGGAGCGCGTTGATCAACGAGCTCTTGCCCTGCTTGAACTCGCCGACCACACAGACGACCGTGTTCGGCCGTCGCAGCCGAGCGACGGCTGCAGCGGTACGACGAGCCAGATCGGCTCGACCCTCTCGGGTCAGCCACTTGCCCAGTTCGCTGATGACGACGTCGGCAGCCGGACCTTGGCCCGCAGCCGGAGCGGCGGTCTGGGGAGCGGGGTGCACATCGGTCATTGGTCGAGATCGTCCCACACTTCGTCTGCGGCGGCCTGGTTGACCTCGGCGCCGACGACGTCGCCGGTGAAGTCGTCGAAGTTCCCCTCCTGCGCATATGTCGCGACGGCCTGGACCGCACTGCCCGCGTCGTCCGGCAGGGCATCCTGCACCTGACCGAGGACGTCGCTGAGGTCGCCGGTCGAGGCGAGTGCGCCGACCAGATCGGCCTGGCTCGGCATCTGGTCTGGGAACGGCACGCCGCCATCAGGGAGGTCCAGATCGGGGATGTCCGGCAGCGCCGCGATCGCGTCCTGGACCTCGGGCATGTCGGTGATGTCACCAAGCCCCGGGATGTCCCCTGGGAGCTGATCCGGCAGCGAGCTCAGATTCGGAGCGGCGGGGATCTGATCGAACGCATCCTGCGGCGTCGGGATCTGATCGAGCGCATCCTGCGGGGTCGGGATCTGATCCAACGCGTCCTGCGGGGTCGGCAACCCACTCGTCAGGTCGTCGAAGGTGGGTGGGCTGTCGAAGCCGTCCGGCAATCCCGGGATGTCGACCCCACTGAGGTCGCCGTCGGTGGTGGTGACGCTCGTCCGGGTCCCGTCGGCCGCGGTCTCGGTGGTGTTGTCGTAGCTGCCCTGGGCGCTGGCATCGCCATAGCTCCCGTGACCGGAGACGTTGGTGTGCTCAGTCACGGACCCGTCGGCGTTCTCCTGGCTCTCGTGGTCGTATTTGCCTCCGGCGTCGAAGTCGCCGGCCGTCACGTCGACGTTCGCGTTCGTGGTCTCCGTCTCCCGACCTTGCGCGTCGACATCGTCGGTGTCGTCGTAGCCGGCGGCCGCATGGAAGTCGTCACCCTGTGCACTGCCGTGCACGCCGAAGGTCGTCGTCTCCGATCCGTCGGCGCGCTCGGTGTCCGAGTACTCGCCGTCGCCGTGGAACGTGTTGCCGGCAGCGTCGACGTCGGCGTTGACCGAGACGGAGTCGCGCGTCGTGCCGTCGGATGTCTCCTCGTGCTCGTACTTGCCCCCGGCGTCGATGTGCGTGCCGTCGGCGTCCACGGTGGTGTGCGTCTGCACCGTCGTCAGCGAACCGTCCGGCGACTCGGTGTGGGTCACGCTCTCGTTGGCGTCCACGTCGACGCCATCGCCGTGGGCGGTGCCGTGGAGGTTGACCCCGTCGGTGGTGGTGTCGCCTTCTTCGTCGTGTTGGTATGCGACGTCGACCGTTCCACCGCTGCCCTCGTAGTCCTTGTAGCCGCCACCGCCCGCCACTGCGACGTCGGTGTTGCCCTGGTTGTCCTCGGACACCTCCACGTCGGCGTTCGCGCTGTACGCGCCGGACGGCGTGTACAACGTTCCGTCCGCCTGGTGGACGGTGTTCCAGCTGCCGTCGGCGTTCTTCTCGAATCCACCGTGAGCCGACGCGTCGAGCAGGCCGACGGGTGTGGGGATGATCGCCTGGGCCTTGCCGTCGATGCTGATCTCGCCGTCGGCGCCGTGCTCGATGTGCCCCTTGGCGCCCGGGAGCGACGCGATGTCGAGCCCGGCTCGCCCGTCGACTCCGAAGCTGCCGTCCGTGCCGACGTCGCCGCCGAGGCCGAAGGTCAGGTCCTCGTAGTGTGCCCCGATGCCGCCTTCGCCGACGTGAGCGCTGCCATACAGCACGTCGGGCACACCGGCTTCGATCGACAGGTTGCCGTTCTCGTAGTTCGGCGCGATGAGGCCGAACGTCATCGTCTCGACCGGGTCGAACACGATGGTGTCGGCTGCGGACAGGCCCCAGTCCATCGTGTCGACGGCGGCCTGCGCCACGACCTTGGGCGCGTCGGCGATGGCCTGGGCGACCGGCTTGACCCAGTCCTCCATCATCCCGCCGACGCCGTCGGACACCCACCCCATCACCATGCCGGTGTGATCCACGACCTCGTTGACGACGGTCTCCGCCGCGCCTGCGGCGAATCCGTAGCTGTAGGTGACGCCGTCCTTGACGATGCCGGCCATCGTCTCCACGACGTCCTTGACGATGTCGGCACCGTCCTCGACGACCTGCACGGCGTCGTCGACTCGATCTCCGGCCCACCCGATCGGATCATCAAACAAGCCCATGCGGACGACTCCTGTCGGGTTCGGCGTGACCGCCTGTACATGCGCGAGCAACGACTGCTCGCATGAAGGACGGCCTCATCTCCATGATCGTAGAACGTGCGGTTGCATGCGTTCACCGGGAACATTCCCGGTTCCCGGGCCCGCAGCGGATCACTACAGTCCCCGACATGGACGCGACACCTTCCCTTGATCTGGCAGCGCAGATCGTCGCTCAACCGAGTGCGATGCTGCCGGGGATCCCGCCCTTCGTGTTCTCCCTGCCTCTGGGCTGGGTGCTGGACGAAGCACCGGGAGCGCTCGCGTTGATCCGCCTGCCCGAAGAGATCGACGGGTTCTTGATCAACGGCATCCTCAGCCACGACAAGGTCTCGCGCACGGTCGACTTCAAGGAGGCGGCCGCGTTCACGCTGCAGCGGCTGAAGGCAGGCTGCCCCGACGTCGAGGTCTTCATGGAGAAGTTCATGCAGCTCGGTGGCCGGCCGGTGTTCCTGCGCGCGATGCGGATGAGCGCACCGAAGTCGGGCCGGGCGATCTCGCAGCTGCAATCGATCTGGTTCGGCCCCACCAACGGGCCGGGCAAGGTCGTCGACTTCTTCCAGTGCGTGTTCACCTGCCCGGCCGAGCACGTCAACGCGGTCTCCCCGCAGGCCCTGCACTTCCTCGCCAGCTTCAAGTTCGTCTGAGCAGCGCGCCGCGCCGCGCCTCGCGCCGCGGCCGCGCGCGACCGTCTCCACCGTTCTGTGTCAGGAGACAGGTCGAAGGTCGACCAATGTCTTGACTCGATCGTTCGCCGGCCTGGATCCCGTCAGAAGTCGGTGGTGGTCGGATCGCTCGGTGAGACGTCGTTGCCGATGTCGTCGCCGAAGCTCGGACCGTCGTCGCTCGAGAAGTCGGGCGGCGACGGCGGGCTCGGCGGATCGGGAAGGTCCGGGAGCTGGCTGAGGTCGGGCGCGTCCGGCACGTCCGGAGCGTCGGGGATCTGCGGGATGTCGGGCAGGTCGAGGGCGGGCATGTCCGCCGGCGGCGGTGGCGGTGGCGCTTCCCCCGTCGGAGCATCGGGGATCGTCGGGAGGTCGAAGTCATCGGCGGGAGCCGGTGCGGAGATGTCATTGGTCGCGTCGACGCCGCCGAGGATGTCGGGCAGGTCGGTCGGATCCGGGATCGAGGGCTTCTCGGACGGTCCGGCGTCGCCTGCTGCGCCTCCCCCGCTGTAGTCGCCGCCTGCGTCCGGCACCGTCGAAGCCGATCCGGCCGCAGCCCCCTGCGACGTCGCAGACTGTCCGACGTGTGCATCGAACGGGTCCATGATCCCGGTGTTGCCACTACCGGCCGCGCTCCGGAACCCGCTGTCCTGGTCATCGCCCGCTGCAGGTTCGGGTGCCCCGGCGCCCTCACCGGCAGCCACGTTGGCGGCGCCGCCCTGTGCGTAGGCGACACCCGGCCCGTCCGAGATGGCGCCGTTGGAGGGTTGGTCGGCACTGGACATGCCTGCGGTGTTCGCAGCCGCGACAGTGGCAGCGCCGTAGGTGGCCGCGTCGGCCGCGCCAGACGTTCCCGGGTCGGAAGCGGCGGCACCCTCGTTCGTGGCAGCAGCGCCTTGGTACGCAGCGGCGTCGCCGTGGCCTTGCGCCTCACCGGCGGAGGCGCCCGTCGGAGCCTGCGCGGCACCCTCGCCGGCGCTCGGCACGGCCGTGTCGCCGAGACCGCCGGGCAGGACGATCGTCGGCGTCGGGATCTGCACGGTCGGTAGGCCCAGCGCTGCAGCCGTGCCTGCGATCTGGGCGTTGGCGCTCGCGACCTGCGCGGCCAACGCAGCGTTGACCGCAGCCAGATCCGGAGCTGCATCAAGTGGGTCCATCGGCACCTGGATGGGCGTGAACGGCAGCCCGCTCGCGCCGGCCTGGGCCGCCATCGCCTGGTTGATCGCAGCCACTTGCGTCGCGACCGCGTCGTACGCGGCGGACGGTGCATCCGCTCCGGACTCACCCATTGCGCCGCCGGCACCAGTGTCCTGCGGAGCACCCTCGCTAGCGCTCGGCATCGCGGTGTCGCCGAGACCGTCCGGCAAGACGATCGTCGGCGTCGGGATCTGCACGGTCGGCACGTTCAGGGCGGAAGCCATGCCCGCCAACTGGGCGTTGGCGTTGGCGACCTGCGCGGCCACCGCCGCGTTGACCGCAGCCAGGTCCGGTGCCGCATCGGCGGGGTCCATCGGCACCTGGATCGGCGTGAACGGCAGCCCGCTGGCGCCGGCCTGGGCAGCCATCGCCTGATTGATCGCCGCAACTTGCGTCGCCACCGCGTCGAACGCGGCCGACGGTGCATCCGCTCCGGACTCACCCATTGCGCCACCGGCCCCGGGATCCGCGCCAGGACCGCCGGCCTGACCAGCTTCCGGATCGGTGCCAGTCGGTGCCTCGTCCGGGAGCGTGATCGTCGGGATCGGGATCTGCACCAGTGGCCGATTCATGGCGGAAGCCATGCCGGCCATCTGCGCGTTGGCGC